>JAUUZT010000157.1 GCA_030589825.1 Dehalococcoidia bacterium | reverse complement strand
GGGGAGAGGATTGATTTTGTCTCCATAGCAACGCCCAATGTGTCCCATTTCGATATTGCCAGGACCTTCCTTGAGGCAGGATTTAATGTTATCTGTGACAAGCCGGTAACCTGCAGGCTTGCGGAGGCACAGGAGTTAAAAGCAATTGTTGCCCGCTCGGGAAAAGTTTTTGCCCTGACCTATACCTATACCGGTTATCCAATGGTTAAGCATGCCCGTTATATGATTCAGCAGGGTTTGATTGGTGAAATCGTTAAGGTGGTTGTGGAGTATCGCCAGACATGGGTAGCCAGGCTTCTTCAGGCGGAGGACAGTTCGCTGGATGTCTGGCGTCTTGACCCCGACAAAGCGGGGGTTTCCTGTTGCATAGCCGATATTGGAATTCATGCGGAAAATCTGGTTCATTATGTGACCGGACTGGAAATAGAAGAACTCTGTGCTGATTTATCCAGCTTCGTACCGGGGAATTCACTGGACAATGATGCCAGCATTTTGCTGCATTATAAGGGAGGAGTCAGGGGAATCATGCATGTCTCCCAGGTATATACGGGCGAGGAAAACAATCTGGGCATCCAGGTCTACAGAACGAAACAGAGCCTGTCATGGAGCCAGGAGAATCCCAATTACCTGGTATGCAAGACACTGGATGGATACTCAAGTACTTATACTAAAGGTTCCAGGGGAAGCAGGATTCTGTGTGATAAGGCGCGTAATGCCAGTCGTCTTTCTCTGGGCCATCCCGAAGGATTCATCGAGGCATTTGCCAATATCTACCTGGAAGCTTTCAAAGAGATTCGGGGGCGAGTGACTAATAAAGCTGTTCCCGCTGGCGACTATCCCAACGTGGATGATGGAGTAAACAGTATGGCTTTTGTGGAGACCGTGGTTGCCAGTGCAAAGTCCGATAAGAAATGGGCCAGGATGGAAGGTACTAGTGCTGACAGTAGTTTATAGTGGTATGATTTATAAGCAAACGATTAACTGGTAAATATCATTTATTAGGAGTAAGCTGAAATGAACCTTAAAGCGTTGCAAAAAATAACTTATGGACTGTATATTGTCTGTTCAGTACAGGGAGATAAACTGAACGGACAAATTGCAAATACCGTTATGCAGGTGGCTTCTGAACCACCAGCCATTGCGATAAGTATCAACAAGCATAATCTCACCCATGAATTTATTACCGGGAGTAAAGTCTTTTCTGCTTCCATCCTTTGCCAGGATACACCAATGACCTTTATCGGGCGTTTTGGTTTCAGGTCGGGCAGAGACCTGGACAAATTGGAAGGGGTAGACTATAAAACTGGCAGTACGCTGGCCCCCATTGTTACTGAAAATACAGTTGCCTACCTTGAGGCGAGGATAATCCATGAGGTGGATGTTAATACACATACCCTGTTTATTGGAGAGCTTGTTAATGCAGATATTGTTAGCGAAGAAACATGTATGAGTTATGATTATTATCATGAAATTAAACGTGGTAAGACCCCTGTAAATGCGCCGAATTATATAAAAACATAAAAGGAGGTATAAACATGCCCGTTAGAAAGAATTTTACGACTGAAGAGGCAAAGGAAATAGGTGAAAAACTGGGGATTGATTGGAGCAGATTTGATGTCGAACAGTATCGAATAGGGCTTGATGTAGAGCTTGAACACGGCAAAATTGACCCGCATACCAACGTGACCGGCGATGACCCGATACTGACCGGCAAGATAGCCCTGGCTCACCTTAATGAAATAGCAGATTATTACACCAGGCTTACGGAGATGGAAGAGGAAGCTGAAAGGGAATAAAAATACTGCTTAGGGAATAGTGACGGCTACCTGAAGGGGGATCTGTCTTACTTCTTTAATGGCTAATCAAAGCGAGGAAAGCAACTCTGTTAGTGTTGCAGGTTTTCAGTCTGCCTTTCTCCTTACGT
Source organism: Dehalococcoidia bacterium (assembly GCA_030589825.1). Classification (GTDB taxonomy): domain Bacteria; phylum Chloroflexota; class Dehalococcoidia; order GIF9; family AB-539-J10; genus JAUUZT01. The sequence goes on along the minus strand of JAUUZT010000157.1, from coordinate 1,650 downwards.
GAAGCATTATTTTTTGGTATCACAAGAATTAATTAAAATCTGTTGCTGGCTGATTTTCTGGGCTAACTGTTCTGTTTAAGTGCTATGATACAGCGCATAACAATTTGTGCAGGAGGTGGCAAGGAGGAAAAATGAGAATAGCAGGTGTAAACGACCGGCATCTTAAAGATGGCGTTATTGACAGTGAAGAGCGATTTGTTTCCATCGTTAAATGTGCAAAGATTGATGATTCAGACAGTGTCCATCAGGCGACGCTGGAATCACTTAACCTTATTGGAGGGCTGGAATCGCTGGTTTCCCCGGGAGATACCGTACTGCTAAAACCAAATATGGTTTGTCATTTTGATTACAGGACAGGCGCCGTAACCAATCCTCACCTGCTGAGGGCGATGTGTCAACTGGCACGGGAGGCGGGTGCTAAAAGGATAATAATAGCAGAGAGTTCGGCATGGAGCTACGATAATACCATGCAGGGGTTTGCCAACAATGGAATTACAGAGATTGCCAGAGAAGAAGGGGCGGAACTGGTAGATTTGATTACTGCTGACACAGTAGGTATGGGAATACCAGATGGCAGGGTTTTCAGGAGGCTGCAACTTCCAGAGATCCTCATGCAAGCCGATGTACTGATTAACCTGCCGGTGATGAAGACACACGATGTTTTCCCGGCGACGCTTAGTCTCAAGAATTTGAATGGCTTGCTGCGTCAAGAGGATAAGAAAAGATTTCATCGCTGGGGACTGTCTCAATCCATCGTGGATTTGAACAAGCTGATGCTGCCACAGCTAACTGTTATTGATGGCACGATAGCTATGGAAGGTGGCGGGCCGGTGTATGGCACTCCTGTTAATCTTGGGATTATTATTTCTTCCTTTGATACTGTTGCCGCTGATACCGTAGCGGCAAATGTGATGGGCATTAATCCCTCGGAAATTGAATATTTAAAACTTGCCGCGGAACAGGGCCTGGGATGTATGGATATGTCGCATATCAAGGTGTGTGGTTCCTCTATAAATGACGTTAAAAAGAAATTCAAGATTAACAGGGTTGACTTCAATTCATATCGAGAGCAGGGTATCATAATCCACGAATCAGGTAACTGTAGTGGGTGCCGGCATTTTATGGAAAGCCTGCTGACCATTCACATGAAAGACAACGTGGATTTGCTGAAGGGGTATACAGTGATACTTGGACAGACTGCTACGCCCCCGAAGAAGATTGAAGGTGAACTACTCTGCTTTGGCTCCTGCACCAGGCGATACAGAAACCAGGGAGCATATATCGCTGGTTGCTCTCCTCATTTTGGTGATGTAATTGAATATCTTAAAGCAAGAAAAGGAGAACACTGAAGAGATATGAGGGATTAAGCCCGAATGATGCCTGTTAGGCTGTCCACAATGATGATATTTCTGGCAAAGCGTAATAAATAGTTATCCCTGAAGCCAGTAGTGATATAATCAGCGATGGCAGGTAGTAGACGTTATGTACATAACAATTAAAGCAAAAACACTTGGCAGGTATATGTTAGCTCCAGCAATCCTGATTATGATTGGATGCCTGGTGTTTATGTTCCTTTTAATTTCCAAGATAATAGCAACAGGTGATTATATTGACTGGGCGGCCCTGTCAATGCCGGTTGCTGCCGTAGTT
>JAUUZT010000102.1 GCA_030589825.1 Dehalococcoidia bacterium | reverse complement strand
TACTGCGCGACGGTATGCTATTTCTACGTGGGGTATATTATTTTTACTCTGCTTTACCAGCTTATCTATACACAGTAGTATATCGATTGGTTCGAAGCCTGAGATAACACAACTAACCCCGTATTCCTGGGGGATAAATTCATATGGTTCAGAGCCAATGATAGCGCTGACATGTCCTGGACCGATGATGCCATCTAATTGCATTTCCCCTTTTTTTAGTAATGCCTTTATTACAGGAGGGGTACACTTAAGCAGCGAAAGGACGTAATAATTTACTATTCCTTCCTGATGTGCTTGTATAATCGATGCGGCAATAGTAGGGGCAGTTGTCTCAAATCCAATACCAATAAGGATAACTGATTTTTTAGGATTGTTTCTGGCTAACTCGACTGCGTCCATAGCAGAATAGATAACACGTATATCAGCTCCTTTAGCCTTAACCTGCTGTAAACTCGAGTAACTACCAGGAACCCTGATCATGTCTCCAAAGGTAGCAATGATGACACCATCAATTTGTGCCAATGCGATGACCTTATCAATATCATTATGAGAAGTGACACAAACAGGACAGCCAGGGCCGGAACGCAGGTCAATTGTCTGGGGCAGTATATCGCGGATACCATATTTCATAATAGAGTGGGTATGACCACCACAAAATTCCATGATGCTGATTTGTTTACTGGAATTCGTAGTGATGCTAGCAGTTAATATTTCAGCCAGGTTTCTGTCCTGGTATTCATCAATAAACTTCACTGATGCCTTGCTATTTCATTCAGCAGAGCCAGTGTTTCATTTGCCTCGGCTTCATCTATAACACTTATAGCATAACCAGTATGAAGTAATACATAATCACCTTCTTTAGCCTCGGGGGTGAGTATGATACTGACTTTACGCTTGACTCCCGATATTTCTGTAAGGGCTTCGTTACCTTCTATTGAGACGATTCTTACTGGAACTGCTAGACACATAGTTTTGCTATTTTAACTGATGTGATAGTACAACACAAATAAGCAAATCTAATAACATAAATATGAGAACTACATTTATTTCTGTTCACTAAGTTAAGGTTATTTCCATCTTGGTATGGAATTGAGTCAGTCAACACTAAGTATATATATTTTGTGAATATATTTAATAAAAGTACTTGTGTACGCAAATATATAAGAGTAAACTTTTAAACAACTTGGATAATTGATAGTAATTATTATTAAAGATGAAGGGCAATGATAAAGCATGAGCGAGAAGTCAAAAAAACTAGGAAAGATAATAAAGGCAATATGGATTTTTAACTGGTTTAATTCATGTGGTTTCGCTGAACTTGTTCCATTGGTGGGGTCGAGATGGGATATGGAAAGGTTTGGTATGATAGTGGTAGGAAACCCAAGGCACGCTGATGTGTTATTTATTGCGGGATATCAAACATTAAAATCAATAAAAAGAGCAAGGCTAGTGTATGAACAAATGGCGGAACCTAGAGTAGTACTGGCTCTTGGGTGTTGTACAATAACTGGTGGCATGTACTGGGACTCATATAACACAATAAAGAAGCTAAGTGACTATATTCCGGTGAATATGTATATTCCTGGTTGTCCGCCGCGACCAGAAGCTGTTTTTGAAGCTTGCGGTAAAATATTCCAACATGTAAAGGAGATGGACTAAAGTGGAAGTTGTTGTGGAGGAGAGAATAGTCAAGGATATTAAGGCGAATTTAAATATAGCAGGTGAAGTAAAGAGAAGCCGGAGAATTCTGATAACATTAGAAAAGGAAGATTTGCTGAAAGTTTCAGAGTGGATTAAGGGGCGGGGTTTTGAACACCTATCGGCTATATCTGTAGTAGATTGGTTGGAGGCAGGAATTTACGAGATAACTTACCATGTGTGGTCACAAGAAGACAAAATCCTTATAACTTTAAAGACAAGTATTAATAGGCAAAAAGCTGTTATTGACTCAGTAATTTCTGTGTGGGATAGAAGTGCTGGCATTCATGAAAGAGAGCTTCATGAACTCTTTGGCGTTAACTTCGAAGGGAATCCAGATTTGGTGCCACTATTTCTGGAGGATTGGGAAGGGCCACCTCCGTTTAGAAAAGATTTTAACTGGAGAGAATATACCGGGGAAAAGTACTATGACCAGGAAAATGAGAGGGAACATGTTTACTACGAGTGAATCAATAGAACCTGCAATTGATACAAACTACGACCTGTATTTTGGCCCGGCACATCCAGGCTCTGGCAATTTTGGCGTTAAATTAAAGGTTGATGGGGAAGTAATAACGTCTGCACGGGCTGACCCTGGATATTTGCATAGAGGCTTTGAAAAGCTAATGGAGTATAGAATACCATTGCAGAATGCTGTACTATCAGACAGGCTTTGTGTACTGGAACCTCTCAATTGGAATCTGGTACATGCGGAGGCTGTTGATGAGTTGATGGGAGTAGAGCCGCCTGAACGAGCCAAGTATATCAGGGTGATAATGGCTGAACTCTCCAGAATCCAGTCACACATGATATGGTATGGCGTTTTTTGTATTGGCACTGGCTTCGAGAGTGGATTTAAGATAGCCTTTGGATATCGTGATTATATATTAGATATATTTGAATTAATTACTGGGGGGAGAGTATACCCTGCAGGATATATATGTCCAGGTGGTGTGAGGAGAGATCTGCCAGAGGGTGCCGAGGAAAGAATACTGGAAACATTAAAGAAAGCTGAGGAGATGATAAGATTTGAAGAGATGGAAAACCCAACACTTCTTAGTAGAAGTAAAGGTGTTGGAGTTTTAAAATCAGAAGATGCAATAAGACTGGGAGCAACGGGACCAGTCATTAGAGCTTCAGGGATTGCTATGGATGTGAGAAGAGATGACCCCTATGAAGTATATGATAAATTGGATTTTGAGGTTCCTGTTCGAACTGAAGGCGATGCTTATGCGAGATACCTGATTGGAATAGAAGAAATGAAACAATCAGTAAAAATAGTGCGGCAGGCAATAGATAAATTACCAGCTGGTGAGGTGATAGTACCTGAGCTTAGAAAACCTAAATTGAATACTAAAATACCCGAGGGAGAGGTATATGTACGTAATGAGATAGCAAGAGGTGAGGCAGCTATACATATGGTAAGTAATGGAAGCAAGTATCCTTATAGAGTCAAGGTGAGGGGGCCTGATTTTCTACATATGATACCCCTACTTGAGCATTTGCTTGAAGGTGCACAAATAGCAGATGTGCCTGCTATATATTGGAGCTTGAATATTTGTCCAGCTGACATGGATCGATGAGTGAAAATGAAAACATTAGTAGTATTTAAGTTGTTAAAGAATATGGTTTCAAAGCCAATGACTGTTAAGTTTCCGAGCGAAAGTATTCCTATCCCTGAAAAATATAGAGGCGAGCAAGTTTGGGATAGTGCCAAGTGCACTTCTTGTGGACTTTGCTCGAAGATTTGCCCTAACAGGGCAATAGAAATGGTAGAGGCTCCCCCAGAATATAAAGAAAACTATGCGAAGAGATATCCAATGATAGATTTGGGGAAGTGTTGTTTTTGTGGTTTATGCCAGGATATATGTCCCACTGGGTCACTTACTATGAGTAAGAACTTTTTCCTCTCTACATTTGACCCATCTACAACTATTAATATACCCTTTCCTAAGCGTGTAGAATTAAAAGCTGAGTAGATTACTTCAACTGGTAAAATTGGCAATAACTGCCTGACCTAGGGAGATACCTCCATCGTTGCAAGGTATTTGTTTGTGAGTCATTACCTTAAAATTGTCCTTTTCAAGCAGACTAACAATTTTTTGCAGAAGTATGCGATTTTGAAATACGCCACCACTCAGTGCCACTTGTTTGATACCGGTCCTGATTGATATTAGCCTGCACATACTGCTGACCATATTGGCGATGGTATTGTGGAATTTAATTGATATCAATGCCTGTGAGCTTCTTTTGTCCATGTCTTCTAGAATGGCTGAAAATAATTTACTTAGCTTCACAATAATCATATTCGAGTCTTCCAGTAGCTCATAAGGATAATTTGCAACATTATTACGATAATTTTCATCGTAGGCGGCCATTTCAAGCTCTATTGCAGCTTGGCCTTCATAATCTGTTATCTCCCTGATACCTATTAGCGCTGATACTGCATCGAACAGGCGTCCCATACTGGAAGTCAATGGTGAGTTAAGTCCCCTTTCTATCTGGCTTTTGATAATTCCAAGCTCAGTATTATTAGCGAAGGAAGAGGGGGTTGTTTTTGGTTGTTTGTTTCCTTTTTGTTGATATTCAATACTTTGGTTTAGACGGATGGCTTTATCCAATGCGTGTTCATCCAGTAGTTTGAGCAGGTAAGCAGTTGTAATACGATATGGTCTTTTAGTAGCTGTATCACCTCCCGGAAGAGGCAGATATTCCAAGTGACCTATTCTATTGAAGCTATTGTAGTCAGCTACCATAAATTCACCACCCCAGATATTTCCATCTGGTCCCCATC
>JAUUZT010000168.1 GCA_030589825.1 Dehalococcoidia bacterium | reverse complement strand
GGATAGAATACGAAAATTAAAACCAAGCGCGGTCAAGGACGTATTGAATAAGGATAAGAAAGGGCAGTTTCTACTCTTGGATGTGAGACAATCCTGCCAGTATGAGTCAGGGCATATTCCGAAAGCTATGCTGGTTCCTCTAAATGAATTGGAGGAAAGGCAGAAAGAAATAGATCGGGATAAAATAGTTATTACTTATAGTCGTTCTGGCCATGTAAGTGTGGCAGCAGCTGTAGTGCTATATCAGTTGGGGTTCAGAAGCCTGTTTCATTTAGATGGGGGTATCTCTAATTGGTCTTATGGAATTGTTACTGGCCTGCCTGAAGTAGAAGTAGTTGTTAAATCAACGGATGATAGGTTGCAACATACCGATATCTATATGGAAGCTATGGCGGTGGAGATGGGATTTAAAAGCCCACATCATTTCCGTAATAACAAGACATTAGGTCGGGCTAGAAAAGCTGTAATTAACTTATTTAAAAAGAAACCAAAGTTGCTGAATAATTATTCTGATATTAGAAGTATTCTCGTGCTATCTGTCAAACTGGAAAAAGCTTATAAAGAGTTTTGTATGATGGCTAGGGATAAAGCAAAGTCAATTAAAGAAAAAGAAATATTTCAGGTATTAGTTGATAATGAAACTGAATCTATAAAGAGATTATATACTTATGCCTCCGGGCTAGAAGGAGAAGAGGGCCTACCTTCTCTTGCGGGAATTGATCAAGGAACTGGGATAGTGAATATTGAAGATAACGTTAAAGTGAATCCATTTGTTGCAAAGGTATATAATGAATTTGTTGATGATATGGAGTTATTGGAAACAGCGGTGGAAAAAGAATATGTTTATCATGATTTCTTTGAGCAGTCCTCAGTAATCATGGGAAATTTAGATATTAAAGCAATGCTAAGCCAACTCGCTATTGAAAAAAAACATCACGCTAGCATTCTGCTGGAACAGATAGCAGGAATTGGCTAATTTATGTAATTATTTTAAATTTACATTAAACTTATCGGAGGATGGCTAGTATATACATCTAAGGTGATTAAGTATGTCAGTATTAATAATACGTAAACTGTCTGACCCGTCGCTACCTGATCCAATATTACGGCAGAAAACAAAGAAGGTTGGAGCTATTGATAGTGCTATTAAGAAACTTATTGATGACATGATAGATAGCATGAGAGCTGCTTCAGGTGTTGGTCTTGCAGCTCCTCAGATAGGGTTGTCTCTGCGGATAGCCGTTATCGAAATACCAGAAACAGAAGTAATTACCTTGATAAACCCTGAGATAGTAAAGAGGAAGGGGACCAGGTTAATAGAGGAGGCTTGCTTGAGTCTGCCAGGCTATAGTGGGCACATCAATCGTTCATTAACAGTTAAGGTGAATGCACTTGACCGCCATGGCAGAAAAATCGTTGTTATAGGAGAGGATCTTCTGGCACAGGCCTTAGAACATGAGATAGACCATCTGAAGGGCATCCTTTATACTGATCATGCTACAGATGTACAGAAGGTAACGGCATATGAGGCGTACCAGATTTGAATATTCACTTATATATAATATCTACTATTAACGGAAATTAACAACGCAGTTATTTATTTGGAACTAAAAGTAGCTTTACGGTAAAAAAGATAAATACCGTATATCAGAAGAAGTGTGGCGGGAATTGCGAGGATTGGATTTAGATGGTGGGTGGTGTTAGTCTCTGTATCTGTAGATATCAGAAGGCGGATGTAATAATTAACTGATAATCGTTCTGTTCTTTCAGGAGCGATACCAAGCCAAACTTCCCACTCTTTTTCTTCCCACTCCTGTTCTTGTGGGATTATGATTTTTACTGTTATCTCTCTTATAGAATTGGCAGGGACTTCTACTTGTTGGGGGAGGCTAATCCAACTTTCATCAGGGAAAGTAGATCTTCCTTGTCTTACCTTGGTTTTTTCGGGAAGATAAGTATCCAGGCTAAAAACCTGGCTTTCGTTTTCCTTATTATGGATAGCGAACTCAAATTCAGCGTTACCGCCTGGAGATATATTTTCAATATTAACCTCGGAAGGTGATACATAAAAACTCCAGGCTATGACAGGTGATGGTAGTAATATAACTAGTAATATGGTGATTAACCAGGATAGATATCTAGCCTGCCGCATTATCAGGCAGCCACTGCGCTTATAGTAATAGTGTTTTCCATATCTCTACCGCCTTCAAAGGAGGTTGGAGTTAGCAGCTTTAACCCGAATTGTTTCTGGTTTCCATCATCAATGTCAAGGTCAATACAAAAATCATAACCCAATCCGCTCTCTGTTTTGGTTATGGGGACATATTCTGTGCTGGTCCATCCTATCCAGTACCATAGTACGTACTCGTTCTCTTCGTTGTTTGCATTTTGGCTCAACGCCCATTTCTGACTAGGATTGTCAACACATATAGCGTCAACTCCTTTGATGTAAGTATCAACAGTACAGTTACCCCGGTTAGTAATAGTACACCACGTTTTTTCTGGATTTGTCTTATATTCCGTATCTGGCTCTACAATCCCTATTTCCCAGTTTGTGGGGTTTAATTCGATTTCCAGGACAGATTCCGTAGTCATGGTAATAGTTATAGTACTATTGCTACTATCTTGAGCTGTAACCGGTGCAGTAGGCACCAGAAGTAAAATAATAGCCAGAATAATACAGACAATACGCTTTTCCATTAGCATACCTTTCTATCAGGCCTCTTGAGAAATCAGGTTATTATAGTCCATGTTTTTAGGCTCTACAACTGTTTTGAGGTAATAAATTCTTACTATAATCCTATTAATAATTTTAGTGGGAATTTATAGTATCTGGTTTTTGAGATAGGGGTTATCTGCAGTCCATCTATTTAAATGAATTTGATTTTAAAAAGGAACTGCAACTGTTTCTTTAGATTAGTGTAGCAGATTATATCCGTTGAGCTGACACATGAGTTTAACATGTTCATCAGGTGTACCCCTGAGTAGGAATTCGAGGATTAGCCTTCGTAATCCATCCAGTGCAAAAGGAAGGCCAACATGTCCGCAGTCGGAACCAAGTACAATTCTTTCTGGTCCTACAGCTTTATAGATAGGTATCACTTCATCCATAGTGTAAAAATTGCCCATGTCCATGGCATAGATACCGATATAGGCACCCATATCCGCAAATTGCTTACATTGTTCTGGAGTTAGCCATGTCATAGGATAGTTGACATGATTTATTTCTATACGTTGTACTCCCATTTTTACTGCTTCTCTGACAACCATCAGTCGTTCTCTTGTACTTTGATGTCCTACTCCTAGAATCATATCGCCTTCGGCAATAAGTTCTAATACCTCTTTCATTTT
>JAUUZT010000067.1 GCA_030589825.1 Dehalococcoidia bacterium | reverse complement strand
ACACTCCATCTTTTTCAACAAGTATTCCTGTTCGGGGACGAACTGCAATGCCTGGTGACCAGTTATGTATCATGGTAAAGGTCACCCTAGCTCCTCTTTTAATATAAATCTCAGAAACACCAAGATGTAAGCCAGCCTCCTGTCCAGAGGGAGTAGCACATCCAGTAATTATATGTAACTCTGATTCTTCCTCAGCAATAATAATATTATGTGCATTCTGGGCTAGATTATTCTGGGATAGATATAGACAGGACTGAACTGGATAGATTGTCTTATAACCAGGCAATGCCCTGATAAAATACCCACTATGTTGGTTTAATTCCACGTTAGCAGTATATTTATCGGTATCTACTGCTACCGCTTTCCACCAATAGTCCTCCATCCAATCATATTTTTCCAGGGCCTTACTGATAGCCATAACTTCAATACCTTCTTGTCGGCTCGAACTATGGACTGGCGTATTATCAATCTGAATAAAGGTGCCTGCCCTCTTGGATACAGTGTCTAAAACAATACCTGTTTCCAACATCCGTGATTTAGTCTCTTCTGGAAGCTGAGATGGATCAGCCTGACGAGGCTGTTCACTTGTAGAGCTTGTATAAGCAGTCAAATCAACATCTTCGCCATTGCTGGCCACCTTGGATGCAGCCGCCTTCGCTCTTTCCTTGCCTGATTGAGAAGATTCTACCTTGAGCATTCTATGCACTGTTTATAACCTCTTTCTTTTATCGTAGCTAATATTTCACGAGGATCTCCCTCCCCGATTATTCTGCCATCAATCAACACATATCCCGTTCGAGCGTTAACATATTCAAGGATAAGGCCAGTATGCGTAATAATAAGACCAGCATGAGTACGGTCACGTATCAACAAATTTTTCTCTAACAGTTCTTTTATCAGATTACCTATCACTTCAATATTCACCAAATCAACGCCAGACTCAGGCTCATCCAATAGACTTAACTCTGGTTGTTGAGCAAGCAACTGCATCAACTCTGAACGTTTCATTTCTCCTCCAGAAAACCCATAGTTTATCTCTCTATCCATGAAATCAACCATGCCAGCTTTCTCAGCCAGTCGAAAGATATCCCCTTCTTCAGCCAGGCCTCGAGTGCATGTATTAAGCAAATCATGTATCTTAACCCCCCGGACAACCGGTGGCCGCTGAAAAGATACACCTACGCCCAGCCGAGCTCTCTCATCCACAGGTATTACGGTGATATCCTTGCCTTTAAAAACTATGCTCCCTTTGGTCACCTGATATTTAGGGAAGCCCATTATTGTCATAAGCAAAGTGGTCTTTCCGCTCCCATTAGGACCAAAAAGAACGTGTGTCTCCCCTACCTTAATTGAGATACTAATATCATGTAGTATTTCTATTCCTTCTACTGCCACACTAAGATTGGTAATCTTTAGCAAGTTCTCTGTCGCTTCATTCATTGCCATTCACCCTCTATCAAGCCGGTTTTTTATTACCTCTGAAAACAAATCTGGTAATATTGTATCTTAAATCAATTCCCCGAACATAGTTCCTTATCAATTGATTAGTTTTAACCACTATTACTAGAAGTTTCACAACGGCGTAAAGGACTTGGAAATACAAGTTGTTGCCCCAATAAGAATGCATCGCTGATAGCTGAAGGGTGTTCTCTAATCCGAGCCTTAGTATCGACTTTGTTAACCAGTAGTGCATTAATATAATTAACTCCTATTGCATCGTAGAAATATTTAACCGTCAGCACTGCGCCATCGAAAAGATTATTTCCTTTCGTAGCACCTACCGATATAAACACTCCACGCCGTATACGGGTATCCTCTTTACCTATACCTAAAATATATTTTTTCACCCAAAGCGCCTGGCATCTATCCACCATCGCCTTTGCCTGTGCTGTAATACCATAAAAAAATATTGGTGACGCAAATATCAGATGATCTGCTGCCAAAATCTTCTCATATATAACCTGCATATCGTCCTGAATGGCACATCGACCAGTTTCAAGGCATGCATAAATTTCTTTACATGGGGAGATGTCCATCTCCGAAAGCAATAATTTTTCCGCTTCTGCACCTCTATCTACAGCACCCGCCAACGCACTATCAAGCAGGATTTCAGTGTTACTCTGTCTCCTGGGACTACCCAGTAGACCTAAAACCTTAATGCCCTTTCTTTGTTCTTTGCTGTTCTGCAACTCAACATTCTCCATCAAGCCACTCCTACTGGATCAACATCTACGGTCCAACCTGTAGATAGAGTTACTCCTGATAACAGGCTAGCAGGATTATCACCACGTATGATGAGTTGCCAGCGATACTTGCCCCTTACCCTGTGAACAAATGCAGGCATCGGACCAATCAAACTCAGTTTATTTACACCCATAGTTTGTATTTTGCTAATAAGCCTCCGGCTTAGCTTCTTTAGTTCCTGTTGACATAATTCGTTATTGGTATGGCTATATACCAAGCGGATGAGTTGGCTGAATGGCGGATAATTATACTGACGACGGTAGTTGATTTCATATCTGTAGAAACTCAGGTAATCATGTTTTGCAACTGCTTGAATAGCATAATTATCAGGTGAATAGGTTTGGATTATTACCTTACCTGCCTTGAAGCCACGTCCTGCTCTACCAGCTACCTGACATAAAAGTTGAAAAGTATGTTCTCCTGCACGGAAATCAGGTAGGTTAATACTAGTATCAGCACTGATTATTCCAGCCAGTGTTACCTGAGGTAAATCCAGTCCTTTAGCTATCATCTGAGTCCCAATAAGTATATCCGCCTTATGAGCACGGAAATTAGTTAATAACTCCTCATGTTTATATCTATGACCGGTAACATCGCTATCCCAGCGAAGCAATCTTGCGGTTGGAAAAGCCCTCCTTACTTCATACTCTACTTTCTGAGTACCAATCCCCAGAAACATAAGCCTGCCATCGGAACAGCTCGGGCAAGAATGAGGAACTGGAATAGAATAGCGACAGTGATGGCATATCAGTCTCCCCCTTTGAGAATGATAGGTAAGAGCAACAGAACAACGTGGACAACGAAACACAAATCCACAATTAGGGCACTGAACGAAAGTAGCCGTGCCCCGGCGATTAAGAAAGAGGATTATCTGATCTTTTTGCTCCAGTGTATTTCTCATCTCAGCCAACAAGGAACGACTTAACATGTTTGTATTTCCTGCTTTTAGCTCTCTCTTCATATCCACTATTTCCACCGCAGGCTGAGTAGAATAACTAACTGGCGGTAAAGAAGACTTGCCATCTCTAGTTACCATTTGGTTATGAACATGGGAAGTAATCCTCTTGGTTAATTTCATAAGCCTATACTTTCCTGACTGAGCTTTATTGAAACTGGCAACATCAGGAGTAGCACTACCAAGAATAACAACAGCGTTATTCAATTGAGCTAATTGAATTGCTACTTCTCGCGCGTGGTAACGGGGTGAACGATCCTGCTGCTTATACATTTGCCCATGTTCTTCATCCAGTATAATAAGTCCAAGATCTGGTTGCGGGGCAAATAAGGCACTCCTTGGACCAATAACAACATCACAGTTTCCTTCCTTTATCCACTGCCATTCATCATATTGTTCTCCAGATGAAAGATTGCTATGCAATATACCCACCCTGCCAGGATAACGAGCGGCAAACCTCTCCACTGTTTGCGGTGTAAGGGCAATCTCTGGAACAAGGCATATCCCTTTCTTCCCCATGGCAACCACTTTATCCAAAGCTTTTAAATAAATCTCAGTTTTACCGCTGCCAGTGACTCCAAAAAGTAAAAATACCAATGGGTTAATACTATCTCCGCTATCCCAATCTGCCTCCATCTGTTCCCACACGGTTTGTTGAGAGGAGGCAAGAACAGGAGGTAAACCGGTAGCAGTTTTGAAGTGAGATAATGGATCACGTCTAATATTAACCATCTCGATAGAAAGGATATTACGCCTTTCCAGTGCCCGAATAGTACTCAAAGAGCAGTTGAGCGACTTTTTTAATTCTTCTAAGGCGACTGCATGTAACTGCTTGAGAAGAAATTTTAACACGTCTAATTGCCTTGGTGCTCTAGTGTGGCTCAATCTAGATAATTCAGCTTCAACCTCATCCTTGCTGACTTTTAAACTTACATAAGCTAGCTGCTTGGGACCTTTACTGGCTTGAGGAATCTTATAGTCCCTTTTAATCAAATGATAGCTAAGAAGTTGCATACTAAGCTGTTGGGCATTGTTTTTCCCAAATCCCACCCCAAGCTCTTTTAAGCTTACCCTTCCTCTCTGCATTATAAACTCCAGGAGCTTATTCTGTTCTAGGGTCAATAAAGGCATATCTCCCGTAGACTCCACAGCTTGAAAATAGGTGCTTGGTTTTCGCCTAAAGGCGGGGGGTAGCATCAATGCAAGGGCATTATATAAAGGAGAGAGGTAATATTGGCTTATCCATCTGGCAAGCTCTATTTGCCAAGGTAAAAGTAACGGGTGATCGTTAATACACTGAGCTATTTCTTTAGTAGTTTCAACTGATGGTTGATTATTTTGTTGAACAACGATGCCCTGGACAACACGAGACCCAAAAGGTACCCACACTGCAAAACCAATTCCAACTTCTAAATGTGGTGGAATAGCATAGCAATAAGTAGAACGACTCCCAGGGGAGTTTACCGCTACTTCGGCATATCGCATTCAAGATTCTTATTCAGAGCTTACTATTTCTACTTCGGGGGTAGTTTCTTCAACCGGTGGCACAGTTTGCTTTTTTATCTTCTCTGACCTTTCCTTAAGTCGAGTTTGTTTTGTGCTAAGCTGTCTCATATAGTAAAGCTTGGCTCGCCGTACTTTACCCCGCCGAAGTACTTCAACGCTCTGAATTAAAGGTGACTGAAAGGAAAAAGTACGCTCCACTCCAATACCTAAAAATACTTTCCTCACAGTGAAACTCCCTCCATCAACTCCCTTCTTGGTCCCTAGCACCATACCTTGAAAGTTCTGGATACGTTCCTTATCACCTTCAATAGTCTTCAGTCCAACCCTGACAATATCACCAGGTGAAATCTCAGGGATCTGTGCATTTACTCTAGGTTCGACAACTCTTCTGATATCCATTTTTTCTCCTCGTCCGTAAAGGTTAATTTACTTATTAGATCAGGGCGTCTCCGCACCGTCCGCAAGATTGACTGTCTACGTCTCCAGCGTGCTATCTCACTATGATTTCCCGATAGCAATACCGAAGGCACTGACCAACCTTTGTACTCTTTTGGTCTAGTATATTGGGGGTATTCCAGGAGTCCACCCCAATGTGAGTCATTACTTGCCGACATCTGTGAACCGAGCACCCCTGGTATTAATCTCACCACCGCATCAATCAACACCGAGGCAGCTATCTCACCAGCACTGAGCACATAATCGCCGATACTAATCTCATCCGTAGCCAGATGCTCCCTGACCCTCTCATCTAAACCTTCATAATGGCCACAGATTAACCTAAAATGGTGATGGCTGGCTAGTT
>JAUUZT010000142.1 GCA_030589825.1 Dehalococcoidia bacterium | reverse complement strand
CATATGACCCCAGAGGCATTAAGGGCATCGGGCTTAACTACGCAACGTCAAACCGTGGCGGATGCCACGTCACCGGCTATACTATCGCCCCTGAAATTGTCGGCATACCCGAGAAGCTGGACCCTCTGGCAACCGAAGGCAAAGCACAATGGGCAAAAGCATTTCAGGATTTAACCTGCGTGGTTAATTCCACAGTCAACTGCCTGTTCACCACCTTTGCTTTAGGCGCTGCAGATTTTGCTGAACTCCTCTCAGCCGTTACCGGATGGGAACTGAGCGATGCTGATATAATGAAGATTGGCGAGCGAATCTACAACCTGGAGAGGGTGGTAATGAACAGGTTGGGTATTGACGGGAAAGATGATACATTGCCAACCAGGTTGCTGAAGGATCCACTACCTGAAGGGCCTGCTAAAGGACAAGTAGCCGATCTTGATAAAATGTTAGGGGAATATTACAAGCTGCGTGGATGGGTTGATGGAGTGCCGACGGCGGCTAAATTAAAGGAACTGGAGGTTGAGCTTTAGAGTCAATTTGAATAGTCACTGGCACAGTCACCTGGTTCCGTGTTAAAGGAAATGGTAAAAATTGAAATATTATTGTTTGCCACACTGCGGGATAAGTACGGAGTCAGGAAAATAGAAATTGAGTGTGACGGAACTATTCGTAACTTGATTGAGAACGCTGCCAGGAGGCTTGAAGAGAGCTTCCTGGCAAGCGTTTATGATCTTGACAGGGATAAGGTAAGAGACGACCTTATCTTCGCCATCAACGGAAGAAATATAAAAGACTTAAAGGGGGAAATCGAACTAAGAAGCGGCGATGTGATAGCAATCTTCCCCCCCGTTGCCGGTGGTTGAAGCTATTCAGACATCATCTGCTGAATTTCGTTGCTTAGCTGCTGCAGATATGCCTGATATGAAGTCTGCTGGTAGCGTAAAACTCGTTGAGATTCTTCAGTATCGTACCAGTCACACCAGCCTGGTTCATCCTGGAATTGTGCCTCCTCTATAGGCACCCCCAGAAGATCAAAGTAATCCTTGACATAAGCTCTTCCCGTAGTGCGCCAAGTTAAGCCTCCGGCAATATTGAAAACTTTTCCCTTTGCTGCTTCATTTGTGACCGCAGCACAAATTGCTGTAACCACGTCATTCCGGTGAACGAACTCAATCCTCTGGTCAGCCATGAAGGGCCATATATCGGGAGGTGACTGAACAGAGGGCACCGATATTCCTGAGATGCGCAATATAATCGCGTTCGGACAACTTTCCTTAAGTGATTTTTCGGCAGCAATCTTGCTCTCGGCATATATATCCAGTGCCTGCTGGGAATGGGTTACCGTGACAGGCAACTTTTCATCCATCGTATTACCATAAGTGCTGACCGAGGAGGTGAACACCAGCGCTGCGTTGGGGTTAGACTGCATCAGTGCCTCTGCCAATCGCGAAGTGCCCTCCACATTAACAGCGAAGGTCAGTTCCCTGCGCCGCTCACTGGCTGGCGGCAGAAGAGCCGCCAGGTGAACTACGGCACTTACACCTGCTACTGCCTGATATACGTCTGTTAATTTTGTGATATCCCCCCGTACTATCTCTATCCCCTCCCTGCCTTCCAGGTCAGTATAATTCATACTGGGCAGGTCGAATACTCGAACAGTGCAATTCTCCTGGCGAAGCCTCTGCACCACCAGCTTTCCTGCACTGCCAGCACCGCCGGTGACAAGGATGGGCCTCATTACGTGATTATCACTCCCTCCATCTTGGCATGTTTAAGTAATTTCTCCATGTTGCCACGGAACCTGTCTATTAGCTCGGGAAAGCGGGAGAGGTCTCCCCCTTCAACTATTAACTGAAGTTCAATAACGTCTTTTTTACAGGCGTTAGTAGGAGGAATCGCCAGATTCGTTTTTAAAAAGAACTTTTCCTTCATATCCTCCAAAATATCTATTGCGCTTTGCAGCACCTCTTTCCCCTCAGCTTCCTGTGAGTCCAGGCCTGCTATAATCAGTTTGCAAGATTCTATTATAGTCTCTGAATTCTCAATGCCTTTTGCTGTCATTTTTCTCCTTGATACTAATCCTTCATAAGCTATTTTTTATCATCAAAATGAGTATTTACCCGTTCCAGGTCAACCTTTTCTTCCCTGTTATATCCCTTGCCCTCATAACGGTCATAGGGGAACGGTTGTAATTTTTTAAACAATCGTCGAAAACGCACCCCTACCGGCCGAGGGTCTGGTGGAAAGGCAACATCTGTCATTTCTTTCTCGTCAACCGGTACAAGTTCATAGCTCAGCGTACCGAGCCCAATTATCTCGCCGGTATTGAGCTGTGCCTCTTCGCTCAGTCCCGCCATCAACGGAGAGCAGCTTTCGAATTTCCGAACACCAGATTCCATTACTTCCATTTCTTCAGCCGTGCTTCCCTGAACTCCCTCTGCTTCAACCACCTTATCCAGACATGCCTTGTCCAGAGCAACCGGGTCATAACCAGCAAAAACTCCAAGGTTAGGGACTATTGGGACATCGGCAAAGCATATGCAGTCACATCCCTTTGAGATATCAATAGCCATATTAATAAAGGCGACCTTACCGGGACCCACAGCCTTAACCGTAGCCAGGCAGGCATCAGCTATTGCAGCGTTTGTTGCATTAAAGTTATCTTCAGACAGCTCCCATATACCACGGCTAATCATTGGCCGAAGACAGGAGAGACAATTCACACATTTCTCTCTCTCCCACTCAATCGAATCCTCAGTGACATGTATTAAACCATAGGGACAGCAATCCTCCAGAATTTGCCAGTCTTCTTCGCCCTTACGGCCCTTGCAATTTTCAGGATGAAATATAGCACTTGAACCGAGTCCATATGTGGGATGACAACCCATATGAACATTGAATTTTCCTCGTTTCGATTGAGCTCCAATTCCCAGGTTTTTTAGAGAGCCTCCAATAACACCCAGTGCATGGCCCTTGAAATGAGTAAGTACTATCATTACGTCAGCTGCTGCGATTGCCTGGGCGATGTATGCTTCCTTAAGAATATAACCCTCAGGCAAGTCCACCCGATAATCATCCATGCCCAGAAAGCCATCTGCACATATAAATGGGCAGCCCAAAGTAGCTGAACTATAACCATTCCGTTCTGCTGTGACCATTAAATCCAGGGCAGTACAGCGAGTGGCATAAGGATTATAAGGCTGTGTTGTAGTGTCACATACGAAAGGCCTGCCACCAAGAGATTTGACCTTGTCAGCTATGGTGCGGGCATAAACGGGGCGGAGGTAGCCAGTGTTATTCCATTCCCCACAATGAAGCTTGATGGCAACCACATCACCTGGTTTGATAAGCTTATCAAAGCCAGCCGCTTCGAATACGGTAATCATTTTAGAGACTAAGCTTGTCTGCGGGGAATTACTACGAGCGTCCATATAATACACTTTAGATGTCATTGCTAATCCTCCTTTTAATTGTTGTTTACAAGATTACAGATTAATTATAGATATTCCGCATTACAATCAAAACTAAGTATACATCCTTCATTTCCATTATAACACTTTAATTAAGACCCTCTTTGTCTGTTCAAAGATTCAAAACTTTACTGAGAAAAAGTTTGGTCCTCTCGTTCTGTGACGTGGTAAACATTTCTTCAGGTGTTGTTTCTTCTATTATTTTTCCTTCATCTATGAAAACAACCCTGTTAGCAGCAGCACGAGCGAACCCCATCTCGTGAGACACAACAACCATGGTCATTCCTTCTTTAGCCAGTGT
>JAUUZT010000192.1 GCA_030589825.1 Dehalococcoidia bacterium | reverse complement strand
CGCTCGGCACGTGAATCTGTACTTCATGCATTAGATTATGCCTATCGTCATCGCAAAAAACGAAAAGCTGATTTCAGGAGATTATGGATTGCTCGTATTAATGCTGCAGTAAGAAGTCAGGGGTTGTCATATAGTCAGTTTATAGCTGGTTTAAAAAATTCAAATGTAGGAATTAACCGTAAGGAACTGGCAGAGATGGTAGTTAAAGACCCGCAAAGTTTTAACAAACTGATTGCTTCGATTTCCACTAAAGATGCAAATAATAACTGAGATAGAATCACTCCGTCTGGCAGCTCTCAGTGAACTTGATAAAAACGAAACACTTGAACAACTCGAATCATGGCGAATTCGTTACCTTGGCAAAAAGAGTGAACTGACAACTATATTGAGGTCCTTAGCGAAACTGGACTTAGAAGATAGAAAGGAAGTAGGGGCTAAGGCTAATCAGTTTAAAAGCATATTAGAGTCAGGTCTGGCCGAGAAAAAGAAACTCCTGGAAGAAGCGGCCATTATCTCTTCTACAGAGGAAGGTAGTCTTGATGTTACCTTGCCTGGGAACGTTATGACTACAGGACGGCTTCATCCGACTACTCAGGTTATTGAAAGTATTTGCAGCATATTCCAGAACATGGGTTTTCAGGTAGTTGAGGGGCCTGAAGTAGAATGGGATAGTTATAATTTCGATGCGCTGAATATACCCAAAGACCATCCTGCCCGGGACATGTTTGACACTTTTTGGGTAGACAATAACGAGACTAATGAAAAAGCGAGGTTATTGCGCACACACACTTCTCCTGTGCAAATACGTGTCATGGAGAAAGAACAGCCGCCCATAAGGGTTATTGTACCGGGGAGAACTTATCGCTACGAAGCAACCGATGCCACCCATGAATCTATGTTTTATCAAATAGAAGGCCTGGCTGTTGACAAGAATATAACACTGGCTGATTTGAAAGGTACTCTATTTGAATTTTGCCGATTGCTTTTTGGAGAACAACGTAATGTTCGTTTTCGTTGCGATTATTTTCCTTTTGTTGAGCCTGGAGTAGAGGTAGCTATAGAGTGTCTGGCATGTCATGGTAGCGGTTGTCGGCTGTGTGGATATTCAGGATGGTTAGAGATATTGGGAGCTGGAATGGTACATCCTAATGTGCTTAAACGGGTAAATATAGACCCAGAAATTTATAGTGGATTCGCCTTTGGTCTGGGAGTTGAGAGGATACCTATTTTACAAAAAGGTATTGAGGATATTCGTCTTTTCTACAGTAATGACCTCAGGTTTCTAAAACAATTTTAACTTTTCAGGTGCGGATAATATGAAAATTTCGCTAAAATGGCTAAAAAATTACGTTGACATTGACATCAGTCCTGAGGTTGTAGCTGATAAGTTGACTATGGCAGGACTGGAAGTAGATGCGTTAAAGGTAATAGGTAGTACATGGGATAACATAGTTGTTGGAGAGGTAATTGAGGTAGTTCCTCATCCCAATGCCGACAGGCTTAGATTGGCCACTGTTAATATTGAATCACAGCAATTTACGGTGGTTTGTGGGGCCCCAAATATTAGCTCAGGGCAGAAGATAGCTTTTGCATATGTTGGAGCTCAGCTAATAGATGGACATTCAGGGGAAAAAGCGATTTTGAAGGAAGCCAAAATACGAGGAATTGTTTCCTGTGGTATGGTTTGCTCAGAGAAAGAACTGGGCATCTCTGATAGACATGAAGAAATCCTGGTTCTGCCTTCAATAGCTCCGGTTGGCACATCTCTTGCAGAATATCTTGGTGATGTAATATTTAATCTTGAGATAACCCCAAACCGTCCAGATTGCATGTGCGTGATTGGAATAGCCAGAGAAATTGCTGCACTTACTGAAAAAAAATTACAGTTACCCGTAATAAACTATGAAGAAACGGAAAGGGCAATAGATTCTGCAGTATCCGTTGAAATAGTAGATGATAAATTATGCTCAAGATATTGTGCCAGTTTAATCACCGGAGTTAAACAAGGACCTTCCCCTGTGTGGATGCAGCAGTATCTTATAAGCTATGGGATGAGGCCTATCAATAATATTGTTGATATCACCAATTATGTGATGCTTGAATATGGACAACCACTACACGCATTTGATTATCACAAGATTGAAGGACATAAAATTACCGTCCGAAAGGCTGAACAAGGTGAGTGTATAATAACTTTAGACGGAGTAGAAAGAGTTCTATCACCGGATATGCTGGTTATTGCAGATGCTAAAAAACCTGTAGCTATCGCTGGAGTCATGGGAGGGCTGGATGCTGAGGTCACTGATAATACCACCACAATACTTCTGGAATCAGCGAATTTTAGCCGCTCTGTCATTCGCAGAGGCACGAAGCATGTAGGTTTACAAAGTGAAGCTTCATTACGCTTTGATAAAGGAATCAGTGCAGAATTGTCGTTAACGGCACTGAAAAGAGCCACTCAATTGTTACAGGAACTGGCTGGCGGTCGAGTGTCAGAAGGCGTAATAGATGTATATCCTGGCAAGAAGAAAGCTGAATCTATTTTGATATCAGCCAAAGAGGTGAAGAGACTTTCAGGTTTGGTGGTAAGCGAGGAGAAGATAAGCAGTGTACTTAAACTGCTGGGATTTGAATGCCAAAGAGAAGCTAACAATTCACAGTTCTCAGTAATTGCTCCCTATTGGCGTGGTGATATCGAATATCCCGCTGACCTGGTTGAAGAGGTGATACGAATCATAGGTTATGACAAGGTTCCTGTGACTAGACTTAGCGCTGTCTTGCCAAAGCAGATGCCTTCGTTGGAGAACAGATTTAAAAAGGATATACGGAATATTTTTATCAGCTCTGGTTTTCAGGAAATACTTACTTATTCTTTGACAAGTTTGACGAAATTACAGGATGTATCTGCAAAGCATCAGTTAAAAATCATACCATTAAAAGTATTAAATCCAATGTCCAAGGAACAAGAGTACTTAAGAACGAGTCTTCGTCCTAATATGTTTTCTGCATTAGCCAGTAATCAAAAGTATGAACAATCCGGTATCAAGCTATTTGAGATAGGTAAGGTATTTCTAACACGGCAGCAAACGGATGCAGTAATTAATG
>JAUUZT010000186.1 GCA_030589825.1 Dehalococcoidia bacterium | reverse complement strand
TTTTCGCATATCTTCAATATTACCAAACTATATGCATTAATGCGCATATAGTTATTTTATCCAAGCTGTTACGGAAAGTCAAACGAATTTACTATTTATTCACTAACCTGGTTGACTGAAACCCCCAACCCAACCATAAGATGACCCGCTTTTTCATGCCTGTATCCAGAGCACCACATAGTATATTCCAATTAATACAAAGATACTTGAGACTACTACACGGATGATGTTTTGAGCACGGGTAACAGCATCAAACCAGGTAGAAATTCTGGCCACCCCAGCCGCTATAAGTGTGCCAAATATTATTACCGGGAGCCCGGTACCAATGGCAAACACCGCAGGCATTACTACTCCACCAGCAGATTTAAAAGCCAGAGGCAGCAACACCCCAAAGAATATAATGGCACTATAAGGGCAAAAGGCCAGAGCAAAAATAACACCTAACAGAAAAGCCCCTACTTTACCTTTATCAGCAACTTTCCTTCCAATTTCAGCCAGTTTTCCACTTCCCAGGTTGAAAGATATCCTGTTTATATTCAGCATTAGCAGACCCATAACTATTAAAAGCGGTCCCAGAATCCGTTCGCCAAAGTTCTGGAGAAAAGTAGCAGAACCAGGAATACCAAGCCCTGCCTTGAGAATCAAAATGCCAAGGACGGAGTAGGAAAACATGCGCCCCAGCGTGTAGAGCACTCCCGTTATCACAGCATATCTGCGCACTGTCACCTTACGGCTGACATATGCTATAGCAGCAATGTTGGTTGCCATGGGACAGGGACTAATGGCTGTTAACAAGCCAAGGCCAAACGCTGCCAGAACAGGAATATTTGTGTTACTAATGAACTGCTGTATTATGCCGCCTGGGTCCATTAGCTTGCCCCCATAAGATTTTCCTCTATACTGCTCCTTACTATTTCAGTAAATGCCTCATCAACACCCACGACAAGCCAAATTTCATTCACTTCTTCAATGTTATCCATATCCTCTTTTATCCCATTGATAAACAGTGATGATGTATAAGCACTATATTTCTCAATGACAGCAGCGTTTTCCTCCTCTCCCAAGTCATAAACTTCGAAGGAAACTATGCCGTTAGCCAGTTCTTCCTCGAAGTACTTTTGTAGTGTATAGCGCACCCTTTCTTCTGCATAGATACAAGATGCACATCTCTGGGCACGGTGGAAATATACCAGTTCCACTCTGTCGGCTTGAGTTGAAGGGGTATCAGGCGCTGTTGGAGTCGCAGGGGAGTCAGGTACTAGCATTGTCGATGGTGTATCAGGGGAGCCCTCTTCTACCGATGCCATAAGCACAAAGTGTGTTAGATGGGACAGCTGAGTAGTTACCATGTGGTTTTCGATATCTACAGACTGATGTAAGGATACATTCCATTCATAATATACCTTACAGCAGCCAATATAAGGATAGCTGGCGATAAATAAATTTTCCTCATTTACTCCCTCCGGCAACTCCTCTAATTCATACCTAAGTGTGATGTAAGCAGGAGTAGATAAGTTGGCCTGTTCCGGCGTTAAAGTATAGACAGGCCCGACGAAACAGGTATCACCCGGTAGCGACGGGTGAGTGTAGACAGTAGCAATAGCAACATCGACATTCTGAATAATCTTTCCACCCTCGTCCGTGATAACGGTATCTTTGCCTATCGAGAGTGCTATCTCCTCATCGAGAGATGACAATTGTACATCTGCCTTAAGCTTCCCCTGGCTATCAATTGGAAAGCTGCTCTTCGCGCCAAGTAAATCGATTTCCAATTGGGAGGTCTCTTGCGCTTCTCCATTAATTCCAGAATCCTCGGCAGGAGCTTCTACACAACCACCCATAAACCCAGTTGCCAGACACAATAAACTGATGAGGCAAACAGTCGCCATTGATCTATTCATAGTAATTTTTCCTGTTATTGTTCTAGTCCCACTTCCAGTAGAGCAGCAAGCAGGGACTGTTTGCTCGGGCAGAGTCCCATTATCTTGATCAACTCTCCAATCACTACTGCTGGCGCAGCAGACAGGCCATATTTCTCAAATAGTTCATTTCGCCCTCTGTAAGTGATAAGCTCTACCTTATCACCATATTCCTCTTCAATTTCACTGAGTAATTTGGAGAGGCCAACACCACCGGAGCAAGTTGGGACTGATAAAAATGCCTCAACTTTTATTTTATTCATAGACCCCCTTCCCTTAGTGCATTGGCCAAAGTAGTTCGACTGGGACATATGCCTTCAATTCTTATCTTCCCATTAATGACAATTGCCGGCACGCAGCCGATTTTGCACTCTTCGAATTTGGCTATTGCCTCCTCTCCAATCAGTTTGGTTACATCCAGTTTCTCTCTATACTTCAGGGCAAACTCATCAGCCAACTCCAGGATTGCTAGACATCCTGGGCAGGGAGGGTCTCCACTGAGCACTTCCATTTTTACTTTCATTATGCTGCTTCCAGCTCATTTTCTACTGCTTTCTCTAATTCACGCTCTGAAATGACCTTTCCTGAGGACAAAACCTTGCCATTTATCACCACGCCGGGCGTAAGCATGATCCCATAGCTTCGAGCTTCATCAGATATCACCGGAAATGTGACAACTTCTACCTCCTCGGAATACTTT
Source organism: Dehalococcoidia bacterium (assembly GCA_030589825.1). GTDB lineage: Bacteria > Chloroflexota > Dehalococcoidia > GIF9 > AB-539-J10 > JAUUZT01. The sequence goes on along the minus strand of JAUUZT010000186.1, from coordinate 579 downwards.
TCAGCTACCTTTCTAGCTACTTTCTCTACCTGTTTGCATTTTGCACATGGGGGGCTTGGGTGAAAAACCTTTATGCTTATCTTCATTTGCCTTAACTCCTTTATAACTATTTCTTCCTCAAGCTAAATCTGACTATACCATTAACCATGTTCAGTAATTCACATACAAGTTAGTTGCATATCTATATTTATATATGCACATTGATGCATATATTATAGCTTACGTGTTCCCTCTGTCAAATGATGAGCCAAGCTTAATAAAAGCAACCAGTACAGTGGAAACAGAGACCGTAAGGTTATATTGTTAAGACATATTTCACCAATATGGAAGGGTTTCTGATCTCCAGCAGCTATTCTGTCGGAACCCTCGTGATGCCGAGTCTTGAAATGTCCAGTCTTTAATGAAATAATGACTCAGGAAAAGCATATGAAGATTATTAACGGGATATTATCAGTAATACTTGGTATCTTTTTAACTGTTTCCCTGATTATACTGGGAGGCATTATCACCGTGGAGAACACCATACTTAATCCTGCCTTTGTTATCTCTGAGATGGAGAAAATGGATGCCTACTCAATC
>JAUUZT010000045.1 GCA_030589825.1 Dehalococcoidia bacterium | reverse complement strand
TTTGTGTGAGTCACATGCAGATTATTGCAGTAAACGCCACCTGCTAAATTAGCAGGAAAGTTTACACGGATAGAGTTATCCTTTTGGTTTTGTTGTTTCTCTTCATTAGCCATAATGAGCCTCCTGTTTATTTTGTATTCAACGGTCCGGATAGCAATTATATGCCATGTTGCAGCGTTTTAATATCTGCTGAATTCCGGTATTTAAGGCTGGCTTGCTATTAAGTAATGTATCCGTAGTTTTCTATAATAGATGAATACCAGGTGGATTAATAGCATAAAGGAAAATGAAAAAGTTAAAGATTATTAGAAAAAGGAGCGAAAGCGACTGAAGGGCTCTATGGCACGCTCTGAGATTCGTCGCTTCACTCAGAATGATACCTTATTTTGCTCCGAGGGCAAAGGGCACGATGGAGGAAAAACGCAGATATCATAAAGGCGTATATCAGGATATGGGTCGGGGAGAAAAGCGAGAGAGAACCAGCTATATAAGCTTCATGGTAACTTCCCTCAACATAGCTGATAGCCAATTGAATAACTGATAGTTCGAGGGTCACCAGTCCCAGAGACCAGTTAAGAATAGAAGGCAGGCGATGATATCGCCGCATCCAGAAAAACAGATATGTGAACAGCAGTATCAATCCCGGCAGCAGCCCTCCAGCGTAGTAAACAATTAACCGTGGGGTGCCGATAAACCAGGAAGGGACTGTCACTGAAGGGTTGATGCCGTAGAAGCCCAGCTTAAGGTCAGCGAAAGGAACTCCCAGAGTCAATGCCGCCAGCAGGTGCGATGCCTCGTGAACTATTACCACAACAAAAGACAATGACACAAGGTATAGAAGTACATACGATAACTGACGCCTGCTCAGCTTCATTGTTTTCTATCTTTTGTTCGCAAATAAACAGCCATTCTGCTCGTTAATAGCCTGCACATCGGTTTTTCCTCTGCGCTCTATCCATTGAATATGCAGCTTTTTAATCACTCCTCTACTACTGACCCTATTGCTCGTTGAAAACAAGTTCGGAGAGCTCTTTTCTTGATGGAGTTCTGCCTCCTTCAGACGGGTATCCCAGCGGAGTCATTGCTATCATCTCCATTCCTTCTGGTAAATCGATAGCTTCAGCAACATTGTTCACCTGAAAAGCTCCTACAAAAACGGTGCCCAGTCCGAGTGCATGGGCTGCCAACACCAGGTTTTGCATGGCTAAGCCCGCATCAAACAGGTATAAGTTACCCTTATTGGTTGTCGAGGTTTTCCAATCACTACCGCCGGTGACTTTATCTCCAGCAGTATAGCCAGCTTTGCCAGGTTCAGCACAGACAACAATTGCAACAGGGGCTTCGGTGAGTGCAACCGCCGCTGAATTGCCTGGACGAAGAGAGTCGGCAAGCTTCTTCCGTTTTCCTTTATCTCGTATTACCAGATACCTGCTGCGCTGTCTGTTGGACCAGGATGGTGCCCATCGGGCTGCTTCCAACACTTTCTGTACCAGTTCCTCGGGGACGAGGTCTGTTTTATAGTGCCGTATACTGCGTCTTGTTTTAATTGCCTCAAATAATTCCATCATCGTTCTCCTTTCCAATCTTTTTCACATATAGTATTTCCTCGAACTCATCAGTTAACGGATAACCCGGCCCCAATACAATCCAGCAGAGCTATTTTGTCCTTCCTCACTCACTCTTCAGCTTTTCTAATTCCTCAAAAACACCGGTCAATTCCTGCCTGGCTTTTTTGAGGGTCTCTTCCATGGATTTTATCAGCGAGGCTGCCTCCCTGGCGTCTTCTGAAAGCTTATCCACAGGCGTTTCAGAGCGGTCAAGCCGTTGCAGTATTTCATCAAGCCGTTCTTCCTTCTCTTCATAAGTCATATTTTCAATTTTTCGTTTCATTATCTGTATCCTCCCTTTTCCGGACAACACTCCTTGCGAAGCCGTCTGTAAACTGAGTCTCAATTGGTTCATCCTGTTGTAGCTGCGTAATACTCCGCAGGATTTCGCTGCGAAGGTTCCTGGTAATGGTATATCCCTTCCTGAGAATCCAGTCAGGCATTACCGCCTTGAGTTGTCTTTCCATGTTAATTAGATTCATTTTTCGCTCAAAAACTATCTTCAAATACCTGGGCAGGTTAATATGGCTGCAAGTCACTGTTAAGCGCTTACTGCTTGAATTCAGCGACAGATCACAGAGGTGACGAAGTTCCTGTTTTTTATTATTGAGATTTACTTTTTTATCGTTGAAGCAGTCTTCAAATTGCGTCTTTATTTTCAAGGTACTGTTGGCAAACTGCTGAAGTACAAGTTCATACTGTTTTCTGAAGCCATTAAGAGATCCCTGTGACTTCCGGGATAGCTCGCGGCCAGACAATTCCATCCTCCAGTCAACAGTATTCTGCAGGCGTTCAGCGGCAAGTTCAAGTCTATGCATCAATTCTTGAAGGATATTGACCAGAACTTCAGCGACTGCGGTTGGAGTCTTGAAGCTCGAATGTGCAACAACGTCCATGACTCCTGTATCAATCTCATGCCCTATGCCCACCCACACAGGTATCCGGCAGTTAATAACGGAGCGAGCAATCTGTTCATTATCGAACCATGCCAGATCAAGCTGTGAACCTCCTCCTCGCACGATACAGATAACATCGACCTTTGCCTTCGCCAGATGTTTAATGGCTGAAACCGTTTCTTTTTTAGTATTCTCTCCCTGCATGGTACAGTCAGCAACGACTACCTGAAATGAAAAAGGTGAGTTATAAAGCGTTTTTGTAAAATCGTTGTAGGCAGCCGACTCTTTTCTGGTGATCAACCCTATTCGTAACGGGGCAGGGGTCAAATATGTTTCTGTATTTTTCTTGAGCACCTCTTCCTTCGATAGTTTTTCAATAATTTGCCTGCGGTTAAGGTCTATTTGCGATTCTCCAAATGAGGGGTCAATGTCATAGATATTTAAACTGAGTCCATACACTTCGTGGTAGCGCACGGCGCAAAGGACGCAGACTTCGCTGTTGTCCTGCAGGGCATCCGTCATCCCCACCTGGCGAAGTTTATTAAGAATTTGATTGTACTCCGACTGCCAGATGACCGCCCTGATTTGCGCAACGGTATTTCCCTGCTTATCAACATCGGTCAGCTCGCAATAGTAATGCCTGTAACTGGCAGCACTCCTGGAGGCAATCAAATGAGCTCTAATCCAGAACTCCTGGCTAGATAAATCCAGCAGAGATTCTTTGATTAAAGACGTTATTTCCTTTAGTTGATATACCCTGTTTGCAGAATTGCCATGAATATTTGATTCCATTGTAATTAATTATGCTCGATTTATATATATAAATCGAGTGCAGGGTTAATCAGTAAAAACGTAACTACCTTTTTTCAAATAGGAATAAAAGGTGAGCACAGTAGAGACAATCGCAATATACATCATCACTGCAAGCAGAATATCTGGGCCTATATCTAAAACAGCAATGATAAGTGGCGTCAGCCAAAACCAGAAATTAACCTTAGCTACACCTGTGGGAGTAGGGAAATCGAATACTCGACTGCGACGCTTCCAAAGATAGATTACTACACCTGCTATGACCATAACCCCTCCGGCAAGCGCCGGTACCGCATAAGGATAAGGATTAAAAGGCATCAGGGCATCTGTCCTTGAAAACAGCCCGGTAGCTACTGCCATTATTAGAGTTGGCATAAAAAGTATTTCGTCAGCAACCAGGTCGAAAAGCGACCCTCCCGGGCTTGATTGCCCCAGCTTTCGGGCCAAAAAACCATCAAGCCAATCAGTAAGCGCAGCAATAATGAGCAGAATACCCGCTGTGAATATTTCAGTTTCCCCGCCTATGTACAACAGCCGGACAATAATTATTGCCATAACGACACGTACAGCGGTTATAGTATTAGGCACATTGAAGGCTAATTTAATTTTTTGTTCAGATGGCTTATTCATTTAACGTAATACTCCAATCATGATATTTTTCATACTGTTGTCTTCGGATATCATAGCAAATGGTTATGGGTTACTTTACTATCAAAAGCATCACAACAACCGGTGCCGAAAAGGCTCTGTATAATTACCACACATTTTCATTATGCAATCTTTACTTCTTTGTCGGATTTTGAAATTCGCAAGGAACTTTCGTCTGGCAGAGACCACAACCAGCTACGCTTTTGTCATTATCATATCCATCTATTAATGCATCTGTTGAATAACCGAGCGTATCCCTCAGGTAAGCGTGACATTTTATCTTATCATGCCCTTTCTGTGTAATAGCTCCAGCAGGGCAACGTTCTATGCAGGCTATACAGCTACCATCTACATAAAATAAACAGTTTGAATATGGACTTTTAGCTGTCCTGGGGCTTACCGGTAGTACCAAGTCAGTGACTACACTGCCACAACGATGAGCAATGCCGCGCTCGGTAATAAAGCCATCTGAAAGGCTGAAAGTGCCAAGGCCGGCGGCAAATGCCACATGTCGTTCTGACCAATTTGAGTAAGGGCCTTTTTCGTTGTTAAATATCTCAAAATAAGGCTGTAAAAATGGCGCCACTGCCAGATATCCCATAGAAGTGAGGATTTCTGCTACATGCGCACGTAGTTTCTCATTGAATTTCTCCCCATAGTAGCGAGTGTGTGACCAGAGGCGGCTGGGAACATAAGTCTCAGCACGGTTAGTTTTGCGAGTTTCTTCTGCAGCAGGTAATATCCAGCTTATTACCGAAAGACGTTCCGGCAAATCATCTGCTTTTCTCTCATAGGTTTTAGCGAGGGCTTCTCGAGGAGTAAGGTAAGTAGAGGCGATAATGGTTTTATATTCAGTGAAGATAGGGTCATCGCCACCAGCAAACTGAACCAGCGGCTCGTCCCACAGAACATAATCATTCATAAACGACAGGCGGTTATCAGGGCTCGAACTTACATATTCCTTTATTTCCTGCGTAATAAACCGCGCAGGGTCGTTTTGTATTCCTTCCTTCATCTCTATTGACAATCCCATATATATCCCTCCCCTATTTTTTCCCTATGCAGTTCATCACAGCAAACTAAGCATCCCTCTTTTCCTAGCAAGTATCATCAGTAGTCTACATCATTTGATTTTAAAGTTAACAACTCATTTACTACGCCTTAAAATAGTTCGACGACCATTGTATCTTTCAATATCATACTCGGTTTCTACATCTACCAAACAGGGCCCCCTCAGTGCGTCTTCAATCGGGATGGCGGTAATCTCGCCACGTCTGTACGATACCATTTTCCCAAAGTCTTTCATGACGACCAAATCTGCAGCGGCAATACCAAAATACCTGCCCATTCGGCGATCATAAGCACAGGGAACTCCTCCCCGTTGCAGATGGCTAAGAACCATACTTCGTGTCTCAAGTCCTGTCCTTTCATTAAGCCCCCTGGCTCCAAAATCTGCAACTCCGCTTAAAGGTTTGTGACCAAAACCATCTACACTTTCATTCCTGACAAACTCGATTCCGCCCACTGGTTTGGCGCCTTCCGCTACGATGATAATATCATACCTGGCACCGGACCTTCGTCCTTCCAAAACCAGCTCCTTCACTCTTTCTATAGAAAAATCGTATTCAGGAATTAATATAATATATGCCCCACTGGACGCTCCTCCCTCCAAGGCTAGCCATCCACTTTTTCTCCCCATTGTCTCTACAACAAAAGTCCTCTGGTGAGAACCGGCTGTAGTTCTTAACCTATCCACTCCCTCTACGATAACGTTCATAGCAGTTTCAAATCCCAATGTGTAATCAGTTCCGGGAAGATCTTTGTCAATCGTCTTTGGGATACCGACAATGTTTACTCCTTCTCTGGATAACTTGGAGGCAACTCCCAAGGTATCATCACCGCCAATAACAATCAGTGTGTGCAAATCCAGCTTCTCCAGGTTTTCAATCAGCACTTTAGACTGGTCATTTTGAGGATTGTAGGGGTTTGTTCGAGAAGTTCCCAGATTTGTTCCGCCGTATCTATCCCACGTTCGAACTTGTACCTCGGTCAAGGGTACAATGCATCCCTGCGCATCCGGACTCGTCATGTCCTTATCTACCAATCCCTGCCACCCATTCCGAATCCCTATAATCTCATATTGTATATTTCTTTCTGACGCAAGCCGTTTATCTAGAGCAGTTTTAACAATCCATTTGATAGCAGGATTAATACCGGCACAGTCACCTCCTCCAGTTAGAATGCCAATTCTCTGTTTATTCATGTTAAACCACCCCTCTTAATTAGCGTAATTCTACTATATTACATTACTGATAGCTTTTCCTGTAACTGCTATAATGCCAAGCAAGATTATAAACTAAAGTCTGTTTAGCAACACAAATATAAAGATTACGATGCCGTTCCCCTAGAATAAAATACCCCTGGAAGGATATGGAGTTATTAAATAGTGAATAACGAACAAAAGGTACCAGTTAGCGAGCCAGAATTTTTAAAGCTATCATCAGAAGATTGGCTAATATTAGAGGATAAAATCAACGAGTCAAAGCTGAGGCTTCAGGAGACAATTTTCACTCTGGGAAATGGCTACATTGGGTCAAGAGGTATTCTAGAGGAAGGCCATAGCAAAGGTTACGCAGGCACGTATCTTGCGGGTGTATATGATCGGAGTGGAGGCCAGTCTTACGAAATCGTTAATGTTCCCAATCCGATAAGGGTAGAAATATTCATAAACGGTAAAAAACTTTCCAAAGAAGGCATGGAGGTTATCCAGCACCGAAGGACACTGGATACGCAGAAAGCAGTACTCCA
>JAUUZT010000135.1 GCA_030589825.1 Dehalococcoidia bacterium | reverse complement strand
GGGAATACCTTTCCAGATTAAGCGAGGCAGTACAGGCTATTTTTACCAGGACCCACGAAGAACGGCACGGAAAATATTGTACTTATTAGAAAACAAGCGGTCCGCTGAGAGAATAGGTGAGAGAGGTAGGAAGTATGTACAAGAACACTTCCTGATTGTAGACAGAATAACCGACTATCTTATGTCTCTGGATATTACCATTAACTCGGCCTTAGATAAGAATAAGACAGCAAAATGCGTAACCAGCTTCTATCCATGGTAATTACACTTCTGTTGATGCCCCAATAAATAGCCTCAACTAATTCAGAAGAAATGAAAATTTCGTCAGACATTGCCCATTGACAGAATGCTGTCACTAAGGCATGGTATGGTATATGGTAATGTTAGTTGTTGTAGTTGCCTTAAAATAATACAAGGTAAACGAATGTAGTCAGCATGAAAGGGTAGAAAAAATGAGCAGTTCTGTAAGAGAAAAAATCCCGCTATTATCGAAATCACGGTTCATGGCAGGTTTGCAGTGCCCTAAACGCCTGTACCTTGAATGTTACCACCGGGACCTGGCGGACCAGGTAAACGTCCGGCAGCAGGCTCTTTTTGATATGGGAACTGAGGTGGGAATACTTGCTCGGGAAATCTATCCCGGCGGAGTGTTAATCGAAGAATAATATTTCAACCATAGTGCTGCGGTAGAGGCAACGAAAACCATACTTGCTGATTATAATACACCTGCTCTATATGAAGCGGCCTTTATATATGAGGATGTCAGAATTCGAGCGGATATCCTGGTACGTGCTGGTGACGGCCGTTATGATTTAATAGAGATAAAATCAGGAACGAGGACTAAGGAAGAACATGTTCGCGATGTTGCCGTGCAACTCTATGTGCTCAATGGATGCGGGCTGAATATAGGGCGTGCCTGCCTTGGACATCTGAACAACAAATATGTTTACCGGGGAGGAGACTACGATTTAAACCAGTTGTTCTCTCTGGATGATATTACTGAGAAAGCGCAGGAGATGCAGCCCGATATTCCGTTGCTCCTGGCTGAAATGAGGGCTCCCTTATGGGAACAGGAGCCGCCTGATGTGGATACAGGGAGGCAGTGTGTCCATCCATATACCTGTGGATTCTATGGGCACTGTCATGCTGATGAGCCGGAGAATCCAATTAGCCAGCTTCCCGGTGCAAGCCAGGAATTGATTGAGATTCTTAAAGAAGCAAGTATCGAAGATATCCATGACATTCCGGACGATTTTGTGGTACTGACTACCCTGCAGAACAGAGTTCGTGACAGCGTAGTTCATAATCGAATCTACCTTGATGCCCATCTTGCCGTGGCATTGCAACATCTGGACTATCCTGTTCATTTCCTTGATTTTGAGACCTTTAACCCTTCATTACCTCTGTACATAGGGACAAGGGCTTACCAGGCAATCACATTTCAGTGGTCGGATCATATTCTCGAAAAAGATGGCACCCTTAGACATGAGGAATTTCTATACGAGGGAGATGGTGACCCACGCCAGGCGTTTACAACAAGTCTGCTTGATGCACTGGGGAGAGAAGGTTCCATAGTGGTCTACTCCAGCTTTGAGGCGACTCGTATAAAGGAGCTTGCTGAGCTTTTTCCCGATTTGGCAGGTGCCCTCTTGTCTCTGAAGGAAAACCGAATTGTAGACCTGCTAAAACTTATTCGCAGGTACTGTTACCACCCTGAATTCCATGGCTCGTTTTCTATAAAGTCTGTGCTTCCTGCATTGGTGCCGGGCATGAGTTACGATGACCTCGAAATCAATGATGGAATCATGGCGTCAATTACTTACGAAGAAATGATTCGCCCTGATACTCCTTCAGAGCGGCGTGATTTTCTGAGGAGGAGCCTGCTTGCTTATTGCGGCCGTGATACTGAAGCAGAAGTAAGGTTGTTTAATAGATTGCATGCTGTTTAATTAACCATAGGCTATTTTAAAAAACGGAGGTGATACTTGGAATTATTACCTACGTGGGGCATATGGTTGCTGGACTATATTCAGAGTTGATTTATTTCCTGGCAGAGTATGTCTAGTTTGCATCCATTATTTTTTCGGTTCTTGCAATCTATTTTCCCCCAGAACATTGTGTAGGTGAATAATGCGTAGTAATCTGGCAGATTTAAAATGAAATCCGGTGAGTCTGACAGGCAAAGACGCTGGAAATCCAGCAAATCGTCCGGCGACAACTCGGTGGAAACATCTGGCCAGCGCATATTAATAAGGGCCACCAAAGCGTCGCGTATTTCATCGCTAAGGGGTGCATGGAAACTATCGACAAAGGCTTGCGCTCTGGGTTCCTTTAATCCCAGTTCATGAAACCAGCCTAATGCACGTAGGAAGTGCAACTCTGGCCTCTGCCCCTGTATAAAAGGTGCGATACCAGAGGAAGTTGCTCCCAGCAGGGTTTCCAAACGAGGATATCCTGGAAGCAGCTTTTCGGAGGACCATCCAGCGATGGCCACGATACCCCCGGGCTTCACCACCCGTGCCAGCTCTTTCAATAAAGACAGGGGTTCACCTGTAGGATACCCCACACAGTCTGAGCTCCATACCCAGTCGAAGGAATTGTTTTCAAAGGGGAGATTGCTTACATCCCCTTTTTGAAAAGAAAGCTGTTCTGATAGGCCGGCTTCCCTTGCAATCTCCTGTCCATGAGTAATCATCTCCGAAGACACATCCAGGCCGGTGACGTGCCCGGTAAGTCCTACCTCCTTGACAAACAACGGACATTGAAGGCCGATTCCACATCCTGCATCCAATCCATGGCTCCCCTCAGGCAACTGCAAAACTTTAATCATTGTACGAAGAGTTGACTCTCTCAGCGGGTTAGACACTATTAAACTCTGTATATAGGATTCAGTCTCCATTATTACCTTGCTGTTTTATCATTTCTCTCCCTCCTGAACTACTTAACCCCATTTTTCTTAACCATATCGGCAATCCAATAATATGTTTCTTTCAATCCTTCTGCTAAACGGGCAGTTGGCTTCCACCCCAGTTTCTCTTTAATCAACCTGTTATCTGAATTTCTGCCACGAACACCAAGGGGGCCCGAAATATGGTTAATAAAAAGTTTTTTCCCCGCAATATCCATAATCATCTCTGTCAGGTGGTTGATAGAAACCATTTCTTCAGAGCCAATGTTCACTGGTCCCGTGAAATCCGATTTCATCAATCGGCGAATACCTTCCAGGCATTCATCAATATACAGGAAAGATCGGGTTTGAAGTCCATCTCCCCACATTTCAATCTCTCCACCATCAGGGGTTTCCGCAATCTTTCGGCATAAAGCGGCCGGCGCTTTCTCCCGTCCATTATTCCATGCCCCTTCAGGACCAAAAGTATTATGAAAGCGTGCAATACGTACATCCATGCCATAATTCCTTTTGAATGACAGATATAAATGCTCACTGAATAGTTTCTCCCAACCGTATTCGCTGTCAGGTGCTGCAGGGTAAGCTGAATCTTCTGAGCAATTGGGATTATCAGGGTCCATCTGGTTATATTTGGGGTATATGCATGCTGAAGAAGAATAGAATATCTTCTTTACGCCAGCCTTATAGCAGGTCTCAACCATGTTTAAATTAATTAGTGCCGAATTATGCATGATGTCCGCATCGTTTTTCCCTGAGAAAACAAAACCTGCACCACCCATATCGGCTGCAAGCTGGTATACCTCGTCAAATGGTTGGTCTATGTACTTTTTGCAAATACGAGGGTCTCTTAAATCCCCAATGACAAAATCATCTGCGCTTGTTTTACTGAATGCAGGATATTTCAAATCCACGCCTCGAATC
>JAUUZT010000014.1 GCA_030589825.1 Dehalococcoidia bacterium | reverse complement strand
GTTAAGAAGTATGACAAAATGTTCGGCAATGGTAAATTTACAGCGCTTGTGAAAGGCTTAAAATAATGAAAGGGACTGCCATGAAAAAAGATAAAACCAGGATAACCATCAGAATTGAAAAGGACTTATTGACAGAGTTTAAAAAAATATTTCCATATCGTGGAGAGTTGACCGGCTTTCTTACACGCTGCATGGAGAATGTATGCAAATTTGACTATGCTGATGTTGGTCTTATTAAAAGACACATAATTAGAGGTAGATAATGAAGATGAAAATGATAAAGACGAAATGTATTATATGCGGGATTGAGGATAAAGCTGGTATTCGTTTTGATAACATACAGGGTGAGCCATTCTTTTGTGAGAGGTGTTTACTTATTAGACTTATAAGCAATAAGCCAGACTTGGCGCATGAAAATATCTGGAAGGAGGAAATATGAAAAAAGTAAGTCCGTTTAAATATTACAAAGACCGTGTAAACTATTGGGTAAATTATTTCGGTCTCTATAATTGGGAAGTACATGTCCATGAAGATGAAGACGAGTTTGAGGGAATGCTTGCATATACGTGTTCTAATGTTGACAATAAAAGGGCTGATATCTATTTGGTTATGGATTGGAATGGTACAGAAATGACCAGGCCTGAGCTTGACAGTACTGCATTCCACGAAACGCTGGAGGTTATGTTGGCAGAGATCAGGCACATTGCTGAAAAGAGGGATATTCGTTTTGGCGAAATAGATGCTGCAATCCATAGTATTATCAGAATATTGACTACGAAAATATTTAAAGGGGATGTGAAATAATGGATGAAAAAAACATGGCACAATATTATGCAACAGAGAGTGTTAATTGTATGAAACCTATATCACAAGAAGCAGACCCATCTGGTAAAGACCAACACGAGCCTGGCGCTAAGCTTGATAGCGGTAAGGTAATGGCTGGAATACTTAGTGATTTCAGCCTGGCGCTTACGGAGGTTGCTAAGGTTGGAACGTATGGTGCAGAGAAATATTCCAGACGTGGATGGGAGTTCGTGACTAATGGTAAAGAACGATATAATGATGCTAAGTGGAGGCACTTGCTAACACAAAAACACCACAGGCTTGACAACGACACTGGCCTATTACATTTGGCGCATGAGGCCTGGAACACCTTAGCAGAACTGGAATTAATCCTTAGAGATAGCGTTTATGAGAGGTAATAATATGCCGATATATGATGCACAACATTATTTTCATGCCAGTGAGGGTTTGGCTAAGAAATGCAACCATCCCGCTGGGATTAACGGCACATTGATGAGTATATTGATTAATACACCATCTGGCATAGCTGTAAATGCTTTGATCTGCCTCCTTTTTAAGGAAAAATTAGACAAAATTATGGCAGAAAAAAATTGGGACGGACTCAATAGTATCGTTAAAGAGCTTGAAATGATAATAGAACCTTTTATAACAGATGGGAGTAGATAATATGCCAATATATGATTACTTGTGTGAAAAGTGTAACAAAAAGGTTGAGCTAATAACTATGGACGAGCTGGAAAAAGCAAAGCGCTGCAGGAAGTGTGGCGAAGTAATGAAACGGCTTCCTTCGCAAGCTAATTTTAGCCTTAAGGGTCACTGTTGGGCAACAGATTGTTATAGCAGTGCAAGGGATGAATAACATGAATAAACTAATATATGTTTTTAAAAACGTTGATATGCTACCAGCATTAAACAAGATAGAAAAAATGGGAATAGCTATTGAGGTGGTTGCAGAAAGAAAACTTGATAAATACACCGAAAAATTAACACCATGTGCAAGATTTTCAAACCGTGAGCTATATGATATTGGAATAGAAAACGTATATATATATAATAATGAAATGTGGCAGGAGGTAAATAAGGATATGGAAAATAAATTTAATTGGAAAAGCTATGGCGTACATGGGGTTGTAGATTTAAAAAAGGGTATTCTTTTGAAGGCAAGATTGGGGGAGCTTAGAAAAAATCAGTAAGTGAAGGGGGAGGCATAACCTCCCCTTTCCATTATTTACCTCTTGTTTCTTTCATAATATCAGCCATTTCTTTTGCTGTCATATCACCCATTCTTTGCTTCAGGGCAGCCTTAATGTTTTGCTTTCCTGCTTGCCTCTTATACATTTCAGACTTAGTAGCCTTACCAAGGTCAAGAGGCTTAAATTTTATACCAGAAAAATCTGATATGAGTTTATACTTTAGATTCTTTTCCATAACATACTTTCCAGTGCCATCGGGATATGCTACCTCCCACTGCTTCAAGAACGGCAATGCTGTACTAAGGGCATATCTCCATTGTGGGCTCATGCCAAGTCTGGGACCGTCTGGAGTCATGATCGGTTTAACCTTGCAAAACTTCTTTAGCGGAGGTGGTAAGAAGTCTGCCCATATCGGAGCTTTAATAAGCTGACCCGGCTTAGAGATAGCGCCACCCTCTGGCCATAGCTTTACGTTCACGGCTGTTAGTCCAAGGGCAAGTACAGGGCTAAGTGATCCCATATACGTCTCAAGGCCAAACATGTTCTGAAGATCATCTGGTGGTAAATCAATCATATAGAAGACAGGATTACCATCACTATCCACCATGTCTGTCTTTCGTGCGCCGTTTTCTTTCATCCAGCCTGGTATTACAGCCTCTTCTAATGGAGTCTTCTCTGTGTCTGGCCATAAGTCTCTCTGGAAATCTGCAAGCCTGGCAAACTTCTCAGGGTTTTGAACAAGACTTTGAATTTGGCGTGGTGTGTTTTTCCTTAACCACTTATAGAATGGAACGTATCTTCCCAGTTTCTTTTCAAATTCAGTTACTTCTGAATAATCATAATGAAAGTCCTTAACATGATTAGCAATTTCGCTAAACTCACCTTCACGACTTACCTTCCATCTTAGCTTAGCGGCTTTGTCGGATAGCTTCTTAACCATTGGGTGCGACTCTGCAAGCCCTGGCTTAACAGAATCCATTATGGCTGATAGGCTATCCTCAACCTTCTTTAACTCTGCCAATTCGCCCAAACTGGCTTTATGTATTTTCTTTTTGATAATCTGATCTACCATTGTTGCAAGCCTACCATTATCCTCTATGGCAGAGCCAACCTTACGACCAGCCTGTGCATAGCCCATAATGCCTGCCTTAGGCACACCAAGTATGCTTTTAGGGGCTTCGACTCCTAATGCCTTCCCAATCTTTCCGCCAGACGTAGCAATGTTTACTTGTTTTTGAAATGTTTGAGGCATGTCAGAGCCCATAAAACCATAGGCTTTAATCCCGAATCTATCCGCTAATTTATTTAGATCATCTGCTGTGAAGCCGTTTAAAGAAAAGCTCTTACTATTCAACTGTATCAGGCCGGCAGATGCTAATCTTTTAGGTATTATAGCAGCATCAACCCCAGCTAAATACATATGCCACATGCCAGAGATTGCATTTCTTGGATGAAAAGCAACCCGCATTGCAGTTGCCATTGACTTCCATGCGCACATACCAGTGTCCATCACCTTAGCAAAGCCTGCAACTGATTCATCAGAAGCAAACGGCTTAAAGGCATTCTTTACTGACTTAGAAATTTCATTAGGCATAAGATAAACATCGTCAATGCCCATCTTGACTATATCGTCAACGGTTAGTTCTACCAAACCCTTGCCCTCTACCTTCCTGAATACATTAGAGATAGAGTTAATAGCTGTTGCCTCGTCTGACATTTGCAATGCTCTTTCTGCTTCTTTTAATGCAAAGCTCTGCATTTTTGGGCTTCTCAGGTTGGTAGATTTAGTAACGAAAGAAACGCCCTTTTCGAACTTAATATTACCTATGAGCTTTCTTGCGCTTTCCATGTCATCAGCAAGCATTGCCTGTTTTAATGCGGCAGTATTTGCAGTACCAAGCTGTTGTGATAATGGTGTGGCAAAGTTATCTACGGCCTCATCTATATACCCTTTCCAGGCAACGGCTGAGTCAGATACAAACTTACGTATAGCATAACCCTTAAACCAGTCCTCAACAGGAATAATATTCTTTGCTATACCACGCTCTTGTAATTCATATAGAGCCTTCTTAGCCTCATCAACTGATTCCCATGACTTGCTTTGGGAGAAGGGCACTTGATTTTTCCATGACATTTTAGAAAAATATCCTTCTGGCTTGCCGAGGGTTATATCACCGTCTTTAATAACAAGCCTGCCCTTCTCGTAAATTCCTGGAAAATAGTTTGATCTAAATGTTTCGTCCTTAAGGAGTCCAGAGCCAACTTCTTTCTTATGTATATCCTTATAGCCCTGAACAATTCTATCATAAAACGGTTTCATCTCTGGCACTATTTCGTCTGAACGTCCTGCCTGGTGAAGCTTGGTCATTAAGGCTGATGCCTTTGCAGGCTTGGCACCTAAGGACTTTGCCACCTTATCAAAAAGTGTTGAACGCTCTGCTGTCTCAGTCAGCATTGTTCTGCGAAAATAGTTTATCTGTAACTCAAGATCACGCTTATGTTTATATGCGTCTGCGAATCTAAAGTCTGGCTTTAAAGATTTAACCTTACTTAGTGCATATCCAGGCTTAAACGCTTTCATTGTTTTCTGAACAGCAGGAATATCCCCAGCAATATTCATTAGCTTAGGAACACCCAATAGTTTACCAACTTTAGCAATCCAACCCATTGGAATTAAATTTATTTCATCAAGTACAACATCACCGGCAAAGCCCACCCCGATCTTAGCATACGGATGGGCATTAGGGAAGACCTCATCTACTACATCTACCCATGATGTTTTCTTTCTCAACATTAAACCATCCTGGTGTGCAGCTACAGCGTCTTGCCATGAACCAACATTTCCACGCAATGTTTCAAGCGCAAGATTGGCAGGTGCGTAGTTCCCACGAGAAAGCTGGTCACCAGTCTTGGTTAACCAGCTACCCTCCTCGGTATCCATCAGCTCATTCTTTCTTTCTGGCTCCTTGAATTGAATGTTAGGTTTTCCTCTTTTCTCTTCTTCAATAATCGGGTTAGGAACTGAGTCTGTAACGCCATACTTTTCTATCCTTCTCTTTTTATACCCAGCAAATAAGTCTTTAATTGCTTTATCTGTTGATTCAGCCATGTTTCACCCCTATTTTATCAAGCCTTCTGCCTGCATTGTTCTTAATGTTTCATATGCTGCATCCTCACGATTTTTCTCACCAAAGAGTACACCTTTACGCTCCTCTCCGAGAAAGTCGTCCCACCAATCACGAGCAGACTCCCTCCAACCCTTTTCTTTAGCTTCATATCCAACATATTCTTTAAGCAAGTCTTCATCTTTCTGCGCATTTCTTTCCGCTACTTGCTCAGCCATTAACCGTTGCTCACCTGCTGACTCCGCTATATCAACTTCTCCCTGAGCCTTCATTTCAATAGCTGTTTTGTTTTGCAATCTTGCAAGCTCCATTCTTACAGCCGGCAATTCATATTCTGGCAAAAGCCTTTCAAAATCTGATGCCATTTGTGCAATCACTGCATTTCTATCCTCAAGATTTGTGTCCTTAAGCTCTTGTGTCATTTCAGCCCTATAATTTTTTTTAGCATATGGTGACACAAGAGCATCTCTTGCCTCATTATTGTGCACAAATGGTGTAAGCATCCTGCCGAGCCTTACATCAAGCGTACCAGTCTCAGCCTCTATGTCTTCACGTAAACGAGTTGTCACATCGAATATCCAGTCCATCGTTACCCTTGATTTGTCTCTACCTTTTAAATCTTTAACGCTCTTCATAAAATCATCGACACTTAGCGACTGTCCTTCAGAGCCAAGAACTGCCCTTGTGCCACTCATGAATGCCTGTAGCGCCTTATCAAATTCTTTCTGGTGCATAGCTATTCCATTAGCCATTGTCTCGTTTACAATCTCAAGGTTTTCTTCACCAATAGCCTGCCCAACAACCTTGCCGGTCTTATCTTTAATGTCACCACCAGGCATATAACCAATAAACTCACCATGCTCACCCATAATGGCACGTCTCTTCTTACCTGTCTCATAGTCCTTAACACTTTCAATCTTCCACGCTTTTGGCGCACTGGCTGTGTGAATCTTCGCATATGTGTCTATTAGCTTATCGCCCATACTCATGTCTGCCATCGGAAATTGGGCAGCCCCTTGCGTATACATTTCAAATAACGCTGATTGTTTATTCGCAGGATCACCTTTGGTATTACTAATAGCATCAAACATGTAGGCCGTGAACCCCTTAGTCTGTTCTTTAGTTGCCTTTAAATCGGCAAACTGAGTCTTACGCATATCTATCTCAAGCCGAGAGTTTTCCATCTGTAGCCTGCGGAACTCGTCCTGAGCAGCATACGCCGTCATTTCTTGCTGCCATTTTTGTTTTTGGATATCGAGCTTTTCGTTTTCCCTACGGTTAACATCGGCTTGCACCATTCCCTTACCGAACCCTGATAAGAAATTAATCGCAGAGGACATTCCTGTTTGTACAATCTGTGGCATATCTAACCTCCTATTCTAATAACTGATATTGCGATTGCTGTGGTGCATCAAACTGTTGTCCCAGTATTGTATCGTATTCTTGTTTTGTTGATGGGGTTGCCCACGTTGAACCCTTTGGTAACGTAGATGTCGTTGGTTGCTTATCTGGCTCTTTCATTCTACTCATAGCATACGCCAGGCTTTGACCAAGCCCGCTAAAATCGCCAATCGCTGGTATTGGATCGGGAGTAAACCCATAACTTTGTGGGGCTTGATACATATGTGCAGCTCCAAGAACCGGCTTTGCAGGCATAGCTCGGTCAATCTCAAACATTTTACCACGAGCTTCCCTTGTAATTCCCATTAGAGCATCCTGTAATGACTGTTGTCTGCCAGATTCAATGTCTTGCACAGCCCTTAGGTACTCACCACTCCCAGCCTTACCACGTCTTTGATATATATCTTTTACTTGCGACATTTGTGATTCAGCAGCTTGGGTTATGGCAGTCTCAAAGCTTGGCCACCCTGGATGTTTACCCCTTGGATCTTCTGCCATTTCTGCCCAGTTTTTCTTCCAGGCATCGAGACTTGCTGTTGTTGTTTCGTAATCTCCCATAGCTGCTTCATACTGTCTGGCCTCAAGCTCTGTTTGGCGAACTGTTTCTGCGTCATACCGTTTCTGCTCTTCGGTCATTTGTTCTCTTTGTAATGCTCTTTGCTTCTTCGCCTGGCTCTGCATTGCTTTCCTTTGCTTTTCGCCGCCTTCCCACGATAAATATGTTCCTGCTAAACTACCTGCTCCTCCAGCAATCGCTGCACCTACTGCCATTTTTATACCTCCATGCTGTAAATTTTTTCCATTGGTTTAAATCCTAACCTTTTTAACAACATAGGATAATCTTGTGAGAGCTTAACTGTAATTAAACAACAGTTAACCCCACGCTGTTTAGCAAGGTTAAAAGATTTTTTCAATAGTTTATATCCAATTAAACCCTTCCTATGATCTTTGTGTAGAAAAAAAGCATCAGTACTTGAAATATATTTCTTCTTGTAATGAAGATGATAATGGAGAATGTTAATACAATATCCCACCAAATCACCATTACTACGAACCGTTGTCGTATGTAATACCTCTTTCTTTTCAAGCTCATTATATAATGCCCAGTTCGGGCATGGCTCTTCTCCCTCACCTTCCATTTCCTGCCAATCTAGTAGTACTAACTCGTTCATTTCTGGCGCTATATCTGTAAGACGCTCCTCCCTATATTCTATCATTATACCCCATCCTCCTTAGTCTTAACAAACAGATGTATATTGGAATGGCTTTCTGTGCCAAGTATATTTGTACAATAATTAGAAACAATACCCAACACTCCAGCAAATCCCTCCGGTGTAATCCTTTGCGGTATTCTAAAGAGCCATAAGTTGCTATCATTACCTACACATGGGAATTCATATATCATATAGCCTATAACTCTCTTGCCTTTTTTTAATACAGCAAATAACGAATGCCTACCGTCAAGCGCATCGTTTAAAAGCTCTCTTGAGTTTGCTGGGAAGTCGTAATACAGCCTTAACGCATTTAACTTTCTTGTATCTGATCTATAAAAACGTCCTATGTTGAATTCAGAATCTTTGCCGCCACTATACGTTTTGATTAGTCTCATGTTGGCACCCCCCAGTTCTGTAGTCTTTTTCACATTCTCCTATTGTTTTATATTCTTTAATCGCTTTAGCCTTAGCTATGGCTATTTCTTTTTTGACACGTTGTTGTAAAATACATTCTGATAAAGCACCTAATCCACAAACTCCAGCGGCATACATCATATCCCCCCCCCTTAGAACCCCAACTCTTTAAAAGTAAACATTATTCCATATACATACTGTTGGCCAGAACCACTCACCCTAAAGGACGCTCTGTAAAAATCAACATCAATAGGGAGTCTCCATCGTTTTACCTTTCTACTATCACCCGTGACTGTAAGGGTTTGTGAGGAGACTCCGTCTAAATATACATCAATCGTGATTGTACCACCGTTTGGATTACAATCTATCTTGGCAATATTCCCACGTTTCAGGACTCCAATTCCTCCAGTCTCTGTAATAAAGTCTTTAGTCCGGAAATACCAATCGATATCTGTCCCGTCGTCATTCGAACCAGTTTCAAGCTTATAGATAACGCCGTCTGCTCCGGCTCCGTATATAACCTTATCAGTTTTATTTACAGTAAAATCGCTAAACCCTATTGGCATCAAGCCTTGAAATATACCATTACGTTTGTCGAATATCAGGGTTGTATCATTTTCTACTGCCGATTCGTAAACACTTGTGTAGGACACAACAACAATATCATTGAGTGTGCAGGTGCAAAGATTGTTTGCATAGTTTTCGTTAATACGCCTGGCATGTATACCACCTGCGTCAAACAATGGTTCTACTTGTCCTGAAATACAAACATCTGTAAGCTTATCGTATAAGAATATGCCAGAATTGTCAACCATTATTAATATTTCACCCGCATTCCAACAAGCCTTAGGGTTGGGCACGCCCCTGGCTGAAAGACTCTGTGCAAGCTCTTCGGGTTCTTCCATTGTGTTAAGATTCCAAACCTTATGTTTTTGAACTATCACCATTGAATCACTAAGGGTTTCAATAGATTGTGTCTCGTCAGACGTAGAGCCAAACGTATCATAATTGGTGATATCAAAATATTCCCATTCGTCGTAGGCATTACACCACCATACGATATTTTTTTCGGCAGCTTCAACGCCCCTAAGTAGTGACTTATGTGAATGAACCTCGCTCATAACTTCTGGTACATCGTGGTCTGTTTTAACTGTTGCACCTAACGAACTATCAGCTATATCGTCAATGTATGTATCGTCCCAGTTATTCTCGATTGTAGTGAGAAACTTATATACTGTTCCGCCTGCATCTGTCCTGTATATCCTTCTTTGCGTAACCTGTGGGTCGGTAGGTATTGGTATGTCTGTAAGGTTAATCTTTTCTGATGCAACAGTCACAATCGTCGATGTGACGGAAGCGTTACTTTCAAATCCCTGGGCATTGCGAAATGTTGTCCTATAGTAATAAGACCCGTTTGGATTGCCGGCATTGGTAGAGTCAGTTGCTGTTAACGCTGTGGTCGGTGGAGTAATACCAAGCTGCACAGGCACATTCACATCAAGCTGACCAATGGCCTCACCATCAATTTCATACTCTGTTTCAAAACTACTCGTGTAAATAGGTGTATCGCTCATAAATTGTCCTTTATTAATTCCTGTAAGGAAAAGCCTTTTGCAATCGTCCCGAACGCTATTAACGAAAATCAAATTAATAGAACGCTTTAACCTTAATAGGTAGGCTACTGGTAAATCATCAAGGAAGCGGGAGCTCATAAGTAAATCTCCAGTCGTTTGTGTCTATATATAAATCCTTAGTAAATACCACATCGTTTGGTAGTGGGTTATTTAATGCAAGCTCTGTGCTCCAGCTTATCCAGCCATATTGCCTTACCTTTTCTGCAATGGTTTGCCTAAGCCCATCGTCACTGTTATCGCAATAATTTAACCCCAATACATTAAAGACATAATTCTTTCTTAGCTCAAAAAGCATATCAATGTAAACCTGAATTGCCGCTATCATATCTGGATCGGTAATCTCATAATATGTTTT
>JAUUZT010000170.1 GCA_030589825.1 Dehalococcoidia bacterium | reverse complement strand
GTGGTACAAGACCATTGATAAATGCTACTAATTTATAACAGAACAGTCCATTGAAACTTATGCACACGTACCGCTTCTATCCCATATAAAGGTTAGTAAATGCAAAATGCCACTGCTGTTTTCATTGTCTTTATGGTAATACTGGTGCTCGTTATGAGCATTGGTGGCTATATTATTGGTGCACGCAGGAGGCAACCCCTTAGCGGCTTCTTGGTCCGTTATATCGCCGTTTTTGGAACACTTTTTCTAATAGAATACGCTTTCCTCGAGCTTCTCCCGTCACTCCATGCTACGCTGTCCAACCTTACTGCAACGATTGTTGGTGGAATACTTGGACTTGCGGGAATCGATACTTTGGTATCAGGCTCGATGATCATGCTGCAGGACCCGCCCCTGGCATTTGAAGTAAGCGCGGCGTGTCTGGGTGGGGTGCTCTTCTGGGTATATATCGGTCTGGTTTTTGCCGAATCTGGAGTAACCATGAGGCAGCGACTGGTTGGTATTATTACCGGGATCAGCGTGCTGGTAACATTCAACCTCTTCAGAATTACGTTGAGCATCTACCTGGAAAGCCAAACCGGTGTGTATGTTCACGACTATTTCTATATGTTCAACATGGTCTTTGTTATCTTAGTCTGGGTCGTATGGCTGAAGCTTCTAAAGCTCAAAAGACCAGGAATGTCACATGTGGGGCAAGACGGTAGCTTTGCATCATTGGCTTGAATAAAAGAAAAACAGCGTAATCATATATCTCCATGTCTGGTAGGTCAATGCAATTGCCTGCATAGTGGCTGCCCTTTTTATGGGTATTTTATAGAAATCTGGTCGTACTCGTGATATAATGCCACAGTGTATGATGTTCATTAGAAGTTGTATACCCACTATAAACCAGTAGCGTTATGGCAATGCTTACTCGGATAGAGCGAAAAGGGAAATGCGTGGGCTAAAAACAGGAGGACTGGATATTGGAAGAATACAAGGCCAAGCGAGAGAAGATACTGCAAATGGGAGGCCCCAAAGCTGTGACACAACAGCACGAAAGGGGCAGTTTGACTGCAAGGGAGAGAATAGATTACTTTTTCGACCCCGGCACATTCACTGAGATAGGCTTATATATTAAGCATCGAACGACAGCTTTCGGTATGGATAAAAGGGAAATACCTGCCGAAGGTTTAATCACTGGCTTTGGAAAGGTAAACGGCAGGCTGGTAGTGGTCGCCGCTGAGGACTATACCACGATGGTAGGCACTTTCGGTGAATATCACGGAAAAAAGTTTTCGGAGGCTATAGACCTTGCTAAAGATATGGGGATACCATTTGTCGGTATGAACGATTCTGGGGGAGCGCGGCTTCAAGAGGGAATGGACACCCTGCAAAGCTACGCCTGGCTATTCAAGTCTCAGATTCAAGCTTCAGGCATTATCCCACAAATAGCCTTGTTAATGGGACCTTGTTTAGGAGGCCAAGCCTATCACCCTGTAATGCAGGATTTCGTATTCCAATGCAGGGAGACAGGCCGCATGGGCATTGCTGGCCCAGCCTTCGTAAAGACACAGACAGGCGAGGATATCGACATGGATACTCTATGCGGTGTGGAGGCCCACGCCGTTAAATCAGGAGAGACACACGTGGTAGCTGAGGACGACAAGGACTGTCTGGATAAGACCAAGGAACTGCTAAGTTTTCTACCGTCCAACAACAAAAAGGAAGAGCGGAAACTAACATACCAGGATACTGGTGATGATCCGGAACGTATAGACTTAGGTCTGGACGCACTGGTTCCTGAAGAGCCTTATATCGCCTTTGACATGCACGATGTAATCACGCGAATCATAGATAATGGCCACCTCTTCGAGATTTTAAAGGATTTCGCACAGAACGTTATTGTCGGATTTGCCAGGTTCAACGGGCGCCCGGCTGGCATCGTGGCAAGCCAACCGATGTGTGTAGCAGGCGCGCTCGACTGTGATGCTGCTGATAAGGTCGCCCGATTCGTCAGGTTCTGTGACCTGTTCAACATTCCCCTGATAAACCTGCACGATGTTCCGGGATACTGGATAGGTTCAACTGAGGAGTGGAAGGGTATTCTACGCCACGGAGCCAAGATGCTTTATGCTTATATAGATGCCACAGTGCCAAAAATTACTGTAGTTGTGCGTAAATCCTTCGCTGGAGCCTATACGGGAATGTGCTGCAAGGATACCGGTGCCGATTTCATGTTTGCCTGGCCTATAGCGAGAATTTGCATCGTAGGTGCAGAGACCGCTGCCAGCATAATATTCGCCCGGGAAATAAAGGGGGCGGATGATCCGAAGGCGATGAAAGCCCAGAGGATAGCTGAGTTTCGTGAACTGTTCGAGAATCCCTACTGCGCAGCGGAACGGGGATATGTCGATGATGTAATAATACCCGGTGAGACCAGAAAACATATAAACAGGGCACTGGACGTCCTGGAAAATAAAACCGATGTCAGGCCGTTGAGGAAATACTCGAATATCAATTTATAAGGAGTAGAAATATGGCTGCTATAATATCATCAATGCCGGGAAGAGTAATTGATATCAAGGTAAAGATAGGGGATGAAGTAACAAAGGGCCAGGAGCTCTGCATAATCGAGGCTATGAAGATGCAGATGCCGGTCAACTCCACACAAAACGGTAAGGTAATCGATATCAGGATAGAGGTAGGTCAGGGCATAAAAAAAGGTGATATTTTAATGGAACTTGAATAGCATGGCAATGCGTTAGTAGAGGATATTGTAGATGGATTTTAGATTTACTGAAGAGCAGGAGAACCTTAGACAGGAGGTCCGCCAGTTCCTTGAGGGGGAGCTTAAGAAGGGTACCTTTGAGGTACGCTGCGATGCATGGATGGGTGGATATTCCCCTGAGTTCTCTCATAAGATAGGGGAGAGGGGTTGGATTGGACTATGCTGGCCCAAAGAATGCTACGGCAAGGGAAAGAGTTATATCGACCGTATGGTGCTAACCGAGGAGATCGTTCGCTACGGAGCACCGGCGGCTGCCCACTGGTTTGCCGATCGCCAGATGGGACCCTCAATGATACGACACGGCAGCGATGAACAGAAGCAGTACTTCTTGCCACGCATCGCAAGGGGTGAGCTTGTTTTTGGTATTGGTATGAGCGAGCCGGAGGCTGGTTGCGATCTAGCGTCACTACGCACCAAAGCCACGGAAGATGGCGATTCCTACATAATTAACGGACAGAAGGTATGGACCAGCGGGGCCCATCATATTGACTATCTTTACCTGGTAGCCCGTACTGACCCCGATGTGGCCAAGCATAAGGGAATTAGCGAATTTATCGTAGACATGCACCTGC
>JAUUZT010000163.1 GCA_030589825.1 Dehalococcoidia bacterium | reverse complement strand
GCAATCTTTGCCTCCCTGGACCCTGTCACCAGAGCCCCTCTAAAATAACTTTCGACGCGTGGTTCTTCACATAAATTATGGGCTAAGATTCCGCCACTAAATGAATCAGCAAAAGCCAGCGAAAGTCCTTTTTCTATAAGCATATCAGCTGTAACACTCTCCTGTGTATCTTCGTCCACTCCCCATATATATTCGTCCAGAATTGCCCTGACATCAGCTTCCATCTTTGAAATCATGCCTTGTGCCAGCTCAGATTGCGCCGCCTTGGCTGCAATACGTAAATAAACCCCATCAGGTTTGGCATAGGTTGCCAGGGAAGGGTTTGCCGAGGTAACCAGATGGGAAACCATCTCCTCCGCCTGAGATTCTCCTACTCCAAATGTTTTTAGTGTGCGGGAAAATATCACGGTTTCTGTTTTATGCTGTAACTTTGGAAGGACTTCATTTTTCCACATAAAATGCATCTCAGAGGGTGGGCCTGGCATAGCAATTATTATATGCCCATCCTTCTCTACCCACCAACCTGGAGCTGTACCTCTTGGGTTCTTGAGTGCCTTTGATGAAGGAATCACAGTAGCCTGTTTAACATTGTTCCTAGTCATTTTCACCCCACGTTTGGTGAAAAATTTTACAAGTTCTTCCTCCAGTTCATGGTCTACTATTGGTGTCTCGTTTACCAGTCCGGCGATAGTCTCCCTGGTTAAATCATCCTGTGTTGGTCCCAGCCCACCAGTGCATATGACTATATCAGACCTTCCCCATGCCCTCTTGAAAACCCCCATCAACCTTTCATAGTTATCTCCTACCGTGGAGGCGAAGTACAGGTCAATACCGAGCAATGCCAACTGGTCAGCCAGAAACGGCGTATTGGTATCGACTATTTCTCCCATGAGAAGCTCAGTTCCAATGGAAACTATCTCTGCTTTCATATTTGCCTCACTAGTTCTTGACCCTGCCACCATCGATATTTAAAGCTTGTCCGGTAATGTTTCGAGCATCCTCAGAAACCAGAAAGACTACAGCATGTCCCATATCCTCTTCCGTTTGCTCTCTCTTTAGTGGTGTATTCAACGCTAGCCCAGGGTATTTACCAGCGAGAAAACCAACAAACCATTCCCTTGGGTCTATACCTTTGTACTCAGGTATACTTTCTACATACCCCTTAGCCTTTTCTTTCCATATATCAGTATAAACCAAGCCAGGGCAGATACAATTTACGTTGATATTATATGGGCCTAGTTTGTCCGCTAAATATTGACTGAAAGTAATAACAGCAGCTTTCATGCTTCCATAGGAAGCTGATGCCGTTGGAGAACTTTGTCTACCTGCTCCAGACGAAATATTCACTATCTTGCCACTATTCTGCTGTATAAAATATGGTGCCACAGCTTCACACATCAACACCGTAGACCTCAGATTCTGATTATACATAGAATCCCATTCAACCTGAACATCGCCGAGAAATCCCTCGACCTCTTTCTGTGCCTTACTACCACCACCAACATTATTGACCAGAATATCAACCTTACCAAATTTCCTCACCGTCTCCTTAACCAAATGTTCAATCAAATCAGGTCTGGTGATATCCCCCGGAACTCCTAAAGTATTACGCCCCATTTTTTGGATTTCATTTGTAACATTAACAGTAGTCTCCTCTCTGAAAGAATTTGCCACTACATCCGCTCCTTCCTCTGCCAAACATAGCGCAATTGTTCTGCCAATACCTCTCCCTGCCGCTGTTACGATAGCTGTTTTTCCTTCCAGTTTCATTATCATTCCTTTCTTAAGCAATTATCACTGTTGCCACATCAGAAACACTTCTACTAGAAATTATCTTATAGCTGACCAATTTGTCAATATAAAAAAGGGGGGGGCTCCATTACAAAGCCCCCCCCTACATATTCAATTCCCTGTTACCCTTACTCTTCCACTTCAGTTTTAGGCTGAACCACCTAGCTCTTTTTCTTGAGTTTATATTTACTAACGAAGAGCTCAGGGCTTCCTATTACTCTTCTCCAGCTCCACTATAGATACTTAGCTCCAACCACCCTATGCCAGCGAAGAGTCCTCTCGAGGAAAGATCCATTGACATAGCCAAACTTGCTTCATGCCTTCCCTCCTTGATAGCCAGCTTATTTTTTCTCTGACCATCATTTTTATGCTAACAAACACTCACCTGTTTGTCAAATGAAGTCACTATCACATTATATTTGTAGTAAATAGTAAAATAATATATACTTCATACAGGTTTCAGTACAGGTCTTTCCTTCCTCTGCCAATCTGGATTAATTTATCCGGATATGTTTATGCTCAGGATGACCACGACTAACCAAGTATTATAAAAAGGAGGGTCATCCAATGAGCTTTGAAGATAAATCAAGGCGACATTTCGACGGCATCAAAGATAGTTCTTTGAACCGCGGAATCAGAAGGGTTGCTGTCTATCGTGAAGGAAACCTTCGTCCGCAGATATTCCCCGTTACAGCAGTAAGCCCCATTTGGCGCAATATCCGTATCGGTATTTAATTCTCACTCAGGAGAGCAGAAATACACCTGATATCTAACTTCTGTTCTCCTCTGTGGGAACATTGAATAAGCAATTCTCTGTTTTGACATTCGAACTATTTATTAAGATAAATCAGTTCATACTTGCCTTTCCTGTTTATTTAGAGTTTGACAACTACTCTCCCTTTGTCTATGCTGCTAGTATCAATAAAGGATAAATAACGATGAATAAAATTCCAGTAGGACCAAAACTATATGTCTATCCATTACCTACCTTCCTGGTAGGAGCAAATGTAGCTAATAAGCCAAACTTTATGGCTGTTGCTTGGGGAGGTGTTGCTAACAGTGAACCGCCCATGCTCTCTGTAGCCATCAGGCATCACCGCCACACATACTTGGGAATTAAACATAACTTGACCTTTTCAGTTAACATCCCATCTACCAACCTGGTAAAGGAGATGGATTACTGTGGCATCGTTTCAGGCTCTCAAGTTGATAAGTCAGCCACCTGTAATTTCAAGATATTTTATGGCAAACTTAAAACCGCTCCACTCATTGAACAATGCCCTGTCAATTTGGAATGCAAAGTGATACACCTATTGAATCTGGGAACACATACTCTGGTAATCGGCCAGATAGAGGAGACCTATGTTTCAGAAGATTGCCTTAGCGATGGTAAACCAGATATAAACAAGATAATGCCTATCACTGCTGATATCCAGGCTCACAACTATCATAGCCAAGGCGATTTCATAGGCAAGGCTTTCAGTATTGGAAAGAACCTACAATAGTATGCTTTACTGCATTACAAAGCTGGTGGTGTACTTATTTTTCAATTGCCCTTCGTAATGAAATGGATAATATCATGAGAAATAATATCTATAATACTAATCGAGGGAAATAAACATTATTAACAAGGTCCTCCTGAATAATCAGTCAATAATTTATTCTACCGCATTGTTTCTGGTTGGAGCAGATTTTGGCGGCAAAGCAAATT
>JAUUZT010000140.1 GCA_030589825.1 Dehalococcoidia bacterium | reverse complement strand
TGTTATTCTGGTTAAGTCCGTAGCTCGTATATTTTTCCGAAATGCAATTAATCAGGGTATGACGGTATTGTTTTGTGATACAGGAAAAATTTCTGATAGTGACGAATTGGAAGTAAACATATCTGAAGGCAAGGTTACTGACCTAAACAATGGCGTTGTATTAACGACAAGTAAGTTGCCGCCATTGATGTACTCTATTGTTGGTGAGGGTGGGCTTATCCCTTATATTAAGAAACACCATGATTTTATACTCTAGTGATGCTAATTATAAAAAATCATTACGAATTTACATTACTGTAGAATTATCTGTACTAGACAGCAACAGGTAATAAAGATATTGGATTTCTACCAATATGGTTCAAATTTATGATTAGGAGAATATAGCTATGGAACATAAAGTCACTTTTATTCCCGGTGATGGGGTTGGCCTTGAGATAGCCGAGGCAACGCGTAGGGTATTGGAGGCTACCGGAGTAAATTTTCAGTGGGAGGATGTTATCATAGGCAGCGATGCCTATAAGAAATTTGGCTCAGTTCTTCCTGAGAATGCGCTGGAATCTATTAAAAGAAATAAAGTGGCTATAAAGGGACCAGTGACTACACCTATAGGTAGTGGCTTCCGGAGTGTAAACGTAGCATTACGAAAAAAACTAGACTTATATGTTTGCCTTCGCCCTTGCAAGAATTATCCTGGAATACAAACACCTTATCATGGAATTGATATAGTTGTTGTCAGGGAAAACACCGAAGACCTCTACGCCGGAATTGAGTTCGACCTGGGTGCTGAGGATACTAAAGAGTTAAGACAATTGGTTTTAAGGACTACAGGAGATAATATACGTGAGGATTCAGCTATCAGTTTGAAGACAATTTCTTACTCGGCGAGCCGACGTATTGTTGAATTTGCATTTGATTATGCCCGACGTAATGAAAGGAAGAAGGTGACTGCAATACATAAGTCAAATATATTAAAATTTTCCGATGGTTTATTTCTCAAAACTGCTCGTGAGGTGGCTGAAGAGAATAAGGACATTGAATTCAGTGACATGCTGCTGGATGCTACTTGTATGCAATTGGCGAAGAGGCCATTACAGTTCGATGTTATGGTGCTACCAAATTTTTATGGTGACGTAGTATCTGATCTCTGCGCTGGACTGGTTGGTGGTCTGGGTGTTGCACCTGGGGCTAATATTGGTGAAAGTATAGCTGTTTTTGAACCAACTCATGGAAGTGCTCCAAAATATGCAGGGAAGAATAAAGTAAATCCGATGGCTATGATGTTATCTGGTGTTATGATGCTACGTTATATTGGAGAGAATGAAAGCGCTGATCGTATGGAGAATGCAATTTCTACAGTAACTGGTGAAGGGAAGGATGTTACCTTTGATTTGAAGCCCGACCGCAATGATGCTACTGCAGTAGGTACCAGCCAGTTTGCTGATGCGGTAATAAAAGTAATGAACAAATGAATTTAATATGTTAGGGAGTGTTTGAACAATATGCCAACAAAGATAATTAACTCTTCATCACTTGACTGTTCTCATCGAAAATGTGTGGGGTTGTTACCATTGTTTGATCCATTGGAGGGGGTGGTAGTGGTTGAGCCACCTGGTAAAGAGGAAGGGTTTTGGGCAGGGGGTTCCAGTGCAACATTCGATGAACGAACAAATAATTTTTATCTAAGTTATCGTGTGCGTACAAAGCTTACGGAACATGGATTGAAGGGTCGTGGTGGAGAGACAGTTGTTTCCATCAGTTCTGATGGCAGGAACTTCCAAAAAATATGGTCAGGAAGCAAAGAAGCTTTTGAAGCTCTGTCAATTGAGAAATCTTCTATAATGATTACTCCTGACGGGAAATTTAGACTCTATGTAAGCTACATTTCGCGTCATGATTTTCGTTGGTATATTGATATGCTTGAGGCAGATGATCCTGTAAATTTCAATCCAGCTATGCGTATTAATGTTCTCTCTCCTGAAGGAACGGGCACAGAGGGGGTAAAGGACCCGGTGATTATGATTGTTGGTGGATTATGGCATATGTATGTTAATTTTGCGCCACGACCACAGACTGATGATTGGAGCAAATTTGACCGAATGCATCGAACTGGTAATGCTTTTGTATCGGGTGAAGTTGCCTGTCCCACTGGTCTGGCAACCAGTTCTAATGGAGTGGATTTTTCATGGGTAGGTGAAGTGATTTCTTGTGGTGATGCATGGGACCGCTATTTGGCAAGGATAAGCGCACTGGTATATACCCCGCCGTTTTTTACAGCCATCTATGATGGAAGACCTAATTCAGGAGCCAATTACTCGGATAGTCCTAGTCTTGCTATTACTACTGATTTGCGAACTTTTCAAAAGGTAGATTATGGACATGGTATTCTACATTCACCATATGGACATAGAACGTTGCGCTATGTAGAGGCGTTAAGAGTTGGCGCTACCATGTATTATTTTTATGAGATGGACAGGGAAGACTTTGCACACGAATTACGAAGCATTGCGGTGGCGTTGGAATAACAAAATCAGTAATAACTAATAGTTCGCCAAGAGGTTACCTGATATACCTTTCACAGGATGAATTTCGTATAGTATTATCAAATATTATTACTATGAAATCATTTATTTGTTCTAACGTAAAGGTAAGTAAGCAGGGCTGCAATGCTTTTAGCATCGCAAATTTCTCCTGAAGCGATAAGTTTAGGGATCTCTATTGGTGGAATTCTTAGCAATTCAATTTCTGCGGTATCTTCTGCTATCAACTGACTGGGTTTGAGGTCAGTAGCAAGGAAGCAATGCAGGTATTCTGTTCCATAACCAGGAGAAGAATAGAAGCCACCCATGTTTTCTAATTTACCGGGAAAGTAGCCAATCTCTTCTTGGAGTTCACGACGAACGGCATTAACTGGATTTTCACCATGCTCAATACCGCCGGCTGGTATCTCAAGGAGTGATTTACCCACTGAATAGCGGAACTGTCGTTCCATTATTATATTGTCGTGCTCATCAATAGCCACAACGGCAATACATTCACTGTGTCGTACTACTTCTCTGGTGGTTTCTCTTCCGTCAGGCATTTTTACAATGTCAACGATTAGGCTTACAGCTTTGCCCTGGTAGATAAGCTGACTCGATAGTTTTTTTTCAATCGACATATTATTTCCTTTCTTGATCGATTTATATGCAGCAGATGAAATTAAGTTGATAAGCTATTGATTAGGTTTATTTTCTTTTAACCAAAGCAGGAAAAGGAGTAATGCTGCAGTGCTCTTGGCATCGCCAATTTTACCTGAACAGATACAATGCTCTAGCTGCTTTAAAGGAATTTTCACTATATCAATGCTTTCAGTATCCTCCGCTGTGAGTTGGCTTGGGGTGAGGTCTGTGGTTAAGTAGCAGTAATAATACTGTGTACCATAACCGGGAACAGCGTAGAAGCTTCCTAAACTAACAATTTTCTTTGGGAGGTAGCCAATTTCCTCCTGTAACTCACGTCTTACGGCATTTAGTGGCTGTTCTCCTGGCTCAATACCACCTGCTGGTATTTCAAGAAGTGTTTTTCCTGCCGAAAAGCGATATTGTTTTACCAGCAACACATTGTTATGGCGGTCTACTGCAACCATTGCTACAACATCACTATGTCTTACCACTTCCCTGATAGTTCTTGTTCCATCTGGAAACTCGACTATATCTTCGTTCAGACTGATAGTAGTACCATCGTAAATTTGCTTGCTGGAAATGAGTTTCTCTGTTTTTATCATTTAACTCGTTGTATACTATATAATTAATAGTA
>JAUUZT010000085.1 GCA_030589825.1 Dehalococcoidia bacterium | reverse complement strand
TAAAAATTTATACTGCCAGGGCAGGGATTAATACGAAAATCACTCCTCATACCTTGCGACATAGTTTTGCTACACGTAAGTTACAAAGTGGTATGGACCTTCAATCTGTTCAAAAAGCTTTAGGACATGCCTATATATCCAGCACCAGAATTTATAAACAACACTCTATAAAGTAGGTAAAATATGTCTAAGAAATTACGTAGTTCAAAAACAAAGCGCCATCGTTCAGCAGTAGCTAAGGCACAGCCAAATTCAACATCTTCTCCATCGACCATAATTACTACCAACAAACAACAATTACCTGAGAGTAATACGTCCTATATCCAAAGCCAGAATGCTCAATATCAATACTTGAGACATGAACTGCGCCAGATTGGAATTCTTGCTGGAGCGATAGTTCTTATATTAGTATTGTTATCATTTATACTTGGTTAAAGTTCCTTACATATTGTATACATGGATCTGAAAAAAGCTCGGGGTCGGTTGTTTCAACATCTTGACTGGGAAATTAATGATAAGCGTGTTATAGACGCCATTAAGCGAGTCCCCCGTGAAAAGTTTGTCCTCCCTGAGTATTATGAAGAGTCCTATGATGACAGGCCTTTAAGTATCGGTTTTAACCAGACTATTTCCCAACCTTTCATTGTGGCTCTAATGCTGCAAGCTTTGGAACTTAACGGAAAAGAGAAAGTATTGGAAGTTGGTACGGGAAGTGGTTATGTAGCTGCCCTATTATCTGAACTAGTAAAAAGAGTAGTTACCGTTGAGTGCATTAATGAATTGGCTAATTCTTCCAGCTTATTATTAATGAAACTTGGTTACCAAAATGTTGAAGTTCACCTTGCTGGTAGTATTCTCGGATGGCCGGATGAAGCACCATATGACGCCATTATCGTATCAGCAGGAGCCCCCTCCGTCCCCAGAGCTTTATCAGGACAACTATCATGGGGTGGTCGCCTTGTTATTCCAGTTGGCTCTCGGTGGGAACAAAAGCTTCTGAAGATTAAAAGAAACAAGGAAGGAGAAGTGATTGAAGACCTGGGCGGTTGCTTCTTTGTTCCACTCATAGGTGAAGAAGCCTGGGAAAAACAACCATAATCAAGTTCTTTCCCGGTCTTAGTAAAGTGAAGTAAGAAACAGCTTATCTTTTTCTTCAGGACTAGTTAAAGAAATAAAATAAAATGCCCTCAAGGGGATTCGAACCCCTGGTCTTCAGCTTGAAAGGCTGACGTCCTTGGCCTCTAGACGATGAGGGCATGCGATGAATTCTATTCCTTCTAAGGGTAAATAGATAGAGCTTCAAGTCCAGTAGTCTCGGAATAATTAAACATTAAATTCATATTCTGAACAGCTTGACCCGCTCCACCTTTCACCAGATTATCAATACAACAAATAATAATAAGCGTACTTGTCCTTTTATCAACTGTTACATAAATTAAGCAATAATTACTGCCCCATACATGTTTTGTCCTGGGTGGCTTCCCCACTATTTTAACAAAAGGAGCCTCTTTGTAAAAATCACTATACATCCGCTGAATGTCATCTTCTTCCAAAGATATGCCATTCTTTAGTTTTGCATAGCATGAGCTCAAAATACCACGAGTTATTGGTATCAGGTGTGGTACAAATGTTATTGACAAAGGGATACCTGAATTAAGAGAACCAAGCTCCTGTTGCATTTCAGGTAGATGGCGATGTCCTCCCAGGGAATAAGCAGCTATACTTTCATTAACCTCAGAATAATTAGTTGTCATGCTTGGAGTTCTTCCAGCTCCCGAAACTCCAGATTTACTATCAATTATTATTCCAGGCTCAATTATCCCTGCTTTAACTGCAGGTGCTAATGCTAAAATAGTGCTGGTACTATAACAGCCGGGATTCGCAATCAGAGATGCGCCAGCGATATCAACTCGGTGTAACTCCGGCAGTCCATACACTGCATTTTTTAATAACTCAGGTGTTGGGTGTTCGAAGCCATACCACTTGGGATATTCATCAGCATCTTTTAACCTGAAATCCGCACTCACATCGATAACTTTGATTCCCTTTTCCAGTAATTGAGGTACTACATTTAAACTTGTTTTATGTGGCATTGCAGAAAAAACGATATCAACATCCTCATCAATTTCGGTTGTTATTTCTAGTCCGGTATTTTCCAAGTGAGGGAAGACCTCACTCAATTTTTTACCAGCCAAGCTTCGTCCCGTTACTGATTTCAACATTACCCAAGGATGTTGATACAATAAACGAGCTATCTCAACTCCAATATAACCCGTAACATTTATTATTCCTGCTCTAATTTGTGACATCACTAGTAGCATATGGTATACTAACCGCCGTATTTTGGTCAAAGAACCAAAGCTGTTTAGCAAAAATTTGGACACATAAGAAAGGAAAAAGATTAATATGACAAAACCAAAGATATATTTTATAGACGTAACCAACCGTGATGGTGTCCAAACCGCATATCTTGGCCTTTCCAAGTTAGAGAAGACCATGATAAATATATACCTTAATGAGATGGGAGTATTTCAGTCTGAATTTGGCTTCCCCACTACAAGACATGAAACTCTCTATCTACAGTCCAATATAGAACTTGCCCAAAAAGGCATTTTAAAACCCCTTCGTTTGGGTGGATGGGTAAGAGCAACTGCCAAAGATGTAGAGACTACCTTTCGATTGGTTCCAGATATCAAACATCTTAACCTTTCAATATCTACTTCCGACCAGATGATTAACGGCAAATTCAAAGGAAAAAAGAGTAAAGACTATATCTTAATGATGATGATTGATGCTCTTGAGACTGCCAAAGCACTTGGAGCAGAGAGTGTTGGAGTTAATGCAGAAGATTCTTCTCGTACCGATATGGATTTTCTTATTAAGTATGCTATGACAGCAAAAGAACATGGCGCCGATCGAATCAGGTATTGTGACACCCTGGGTTATGACAATCCATTTACCATTTATAAAGCTGTTAAAACATTAGCTGAAAATGTAGGTATTCCAATAGGTATCCACTGCCACAATGATCTTGGGATGGCCGTTGCAAATTCCGTTGCCGCAGCTATGGCTGCTATAGATTCAGGACAAGATGCTTACATTAACACCACCATCAATGGAATAGGAGAGAGAACTGGAAATGCTGATTTGGTATCAACGATATTAGCTGTTACCAAGTCAAAAGGCTTTATGGAACAATATCCATTAGGTAGCCCAATAGATCTGACCAAGGCCTGGAGAATGGCAAAATTTGCCTCTTATGCTTTCGGAGTACCTATCCCGATAAATCAACCTGGTGTTGGTGGTAACGTATTTTCTCACGCCTCAGGTATTCACGCTGACGGGGTATTAAAGGACCCATATAATTATGAGCTGTATAACTTTACAGAGTTGGGAAGGGGAGAACCAGAACTGGTAGAAACCGGTACTCGGATATGTTCTGGGGAGTATAGTGGAGTCTCTGGCTTCAGCCATATCATGGGAGAGATGGAAGTATCATTCAAAGATGCTGACGAAGCACGAAAAATACTGGAATTAGTTAGATACGCCAATGTTGAGGCTCAGAAGCCTCTTGTACAAGAAGAGTTGCTTTTTATAGCCAAATATCCTCAAATTGCCAAGCAACTACTAACATTAAAACCACTAGATGATTGATACTCTAATAAATGTTAGCTTGCTATGCGTATAATTGATATATTTCTTAAGTGCACTGTCCCTTTTTTAGAGGAGAGGAGAAACTCATGAAGAAATTAATCAACCAGTTGCCTTCCAGTACAGATAAAGATATAGAAGGTATTTTTAAAAGCACCGGGATGTCCCTTATCTCATCTGTGGGTGGAGCAAGCGGGCAATTGTATGGTAGCTTTTTCCTCAAAGCGGCAGCAGCAGCTCCGGGTAAACAGGATTTAGATGAAAATGAACTGCTCACCGTTCTAAGAGCGGGATTAGAAGGAGTTATTAATAGAGGTAAAGCACAGCAGGGAGATAAAACAATGATTGATGCCCTTATTCCAGGTGTGGATGCTTTTGAAAGCATGGTTCAGAAAGGGAATAGTATGACTGAAGCTTTGAAACAGGCTGTGGTTGCTGCGGAAAAAGGTATGGAAAATACAACCTCCATGGTTGCCAGAAAAGGGCGAGCCAGCTATCTTGGGGAAAGAAGTATTGGGCACCAGGACCCTGGAGCAACTTCTATGTACCTTATCTTAAAAGCTCTATACGATTCCACCATATAGGATTATGCAAATTAACCCCATCACAGCTTAATAATCCAGAACAGATTATTGTTGATTCAATTTAGTCGTTTTGACAGTCATGGTTTTTTAAGACTAAATAGTTTTGATTTATGCGGGTGTAACTCAGTGGTAGAGTGCTTGCTTCCCAAGCAAGGTGTCGCGAGTTCGAATCTCGTCACCCGCTCCAATACTCCAGCTTCAAAGTGTTCACAAAATCAATCTTGGGGAGTTTCCCCATAGCTTCAGGCACAAAGACAAGGATACTAGAGCCACTGCCAGCAACAAAAAAAGAAGGACCAGGACTATTACTCTGTCATTGGCTTTGACTGAGGAGTTCCAGTTAATAACGTGTGGCAGAACAGTGAAACAGACTAAAATTGTCCTGTCAGACCATATGCAGCTGTATAGGTGCTACCGACTCCAGCTATGAAATAGGTAACTCTAATGGCTTCTGCTACTTCTTCTTTTGAGGCACCAGCACGCATTGCTTGCTGAGCTAAGCTGGCAACACCATTTTCCGTGCCATGAGCTGCGTCTAGAGC
>JAUUZT010000214.1 GCA_030589825.1 Dehalococcoidia bacterium | reverse complement strand
TTATTAATTAGCGTTAATGTATTGGCGGAAAGCGCCATAAACTCTCAAAATGAAACGAAAATAGAAGATGGGAAAGGCAGGGCATCAAGAGGGCTAGATATCGATCAGAGCGGGGAAGTCACGGTAGAAGATGAGGAACCAACTGATGAGGAACTTCTTGAAATAGAAATGGAAGGAGGAGCGTCCGTTCTGCCTGAGGTTCGTCCATATAAAAATAATGGCAATCAGTTGTCTGTGCTCCAGTCGCTAAAAGTTAGTGTAATCAATTTAAAGGGAATGACAGTATTTACCAGGAAAGAGATATCTCATCTCCTGGATCCCATAGAGAACAAGACTGTAACATTTGAAACATTAAATACATTAAGGCACAAGTTGTCTGAATTGTATCTTAATAATGGTTATGTAAACTCAGGAGTTATCATTCCTGACCAAAAAATAGAAAATGGTGAGGTAACCTTAGAGGTAATAGAGGGTAAATTAACAAATATTGAAATAGATGGATTAAAAAACTTAGACAAATCTTACATCGAAAACAGCATTAATAATTTAGTTGGGAACCCCCTCAATGTTGCAGAACTCTCTGAAGCACTAAAGATAGTTAACAATGATAATCTCATCAAGAAAATAAATGCCCGGCTATTACCAGGTAGCCATATAGGAGAAAGTACGTTACGCGCAACAGTGGAGGAAGGGCCTGCCTTCTACTACGGGCTAGGTATAGATAATTATGTATCACCAAGCGTTGGCTCAGAGCGGATCTTAGTCAACATTGGACATGCTAATTTGCTCGGCTATGGGGATAAGATAGATCTCCAGTTAGACCATACTGAAGGACTTAATGGGGCAGGCATTTCATATGATTTTCCAATAACGAAAATAGGCACAAGGTTAGGATTCTACGGTAGTTATAACGAGCATATAGTCGTAGAAGAACCATTTGATCAAATCGATATAGAGAGCCAATCCTATCGATATAGATTTAAGGTATCACATCCCTTTGTGAAACGACTCAAACAAGAACTTACCGGAAGCTTGGGTATAGAAATTAGTCATGCCGAAAGTACAATATTGGAGCAACCATTCTCATTCTCGCTTGGTGCGATTGATGGCGAAAGTGATACCAGTGTTCTGGATATTGCGGCTGACTGGATAAGCCGATACCCGAATAAGGTATTTTCAATTAATGGTTCTATACGAATAGGCATGCCTGTTTTGAGGGCAACAGAAAATAATGGTAATTTGCCAGATGGGGAATTTACCTTATTTAGGGGAACATTACAGTATGCAAAACTATTATCATTTGCCCAGTCAATATTTATTCTACGTAGTGGCTTCCAGTTATCCATGGACCCCTTATTATCAATAGAGAAATATGCGGTAGGGGGAAGACATTCAGTACGAGGTTATAGAGAAAATCAATTAGTACGAGATAATGCTGTAACTGGGTCGATAGAATGGATTCTGCCAATCATTAAAGACAAAGAAAAATATACAAGTCTACAAGGCCTGATTTTTTACGATACGGGCACATCGTGGGATAAAAATGAGAAGTTGGCGAATACAGAAAGAGACTCCATATCTAGCGTAGGTACTGGCCTGCTCTGGGATCCTACGAGAAAATTACACCTCGAATTATTTTATGCGCATGCATTAAATGACTTGATAGGTTCCTCTGATAAGAACTTACAGGATAAGGGGATTCATTTTCAGATAACATATAAAGGGATACGTTAAATAAAATATTCAAGCTAGGTGTTATAGGAAGAACGCGGTGAAAGTAGGGGATAAGAACAGAGTTTTAACAATGTGTTAACTGTAGATTAATCATGGTCTTTGCATGATCCTTCATAGATAAAGAATGAAATATGATACGGTACTTTATAAATATCCATTGACATCAAGCTGACCATCATGAAATGGAAAATAAAACATTTTGGTATTTTAGAAGTTGCCAATTTACCATCGATATAATTTACCATCGATATAATTGAAGGCCTGGAAAATAGCCTGCTCGGTGTGTTTTAAGTTAAAATAATAATAATACATGAATCACCATAAGAGAAATAATCACTATAGTGCCTATTAAAATGTAGTTCCCGTGGTTCCCTCCGCCGGCATGTAAGTTTTGAATCTGGCTGTTCAATGATAAGACTTCTTCATCGGTCAAGCTATTGATACGGTTTTGGATCTCTGTGGCGTCAACACCAAGCGCTTCAAATTGCTTGGCCAAATCATCCCGTTTTAACATATTTTCCAGCTGACCCCGTTCACTGGCGGCCTTGTCCGCAGAAATAATATGGTCTGTACTCACAATGCCTGCTTGTGCCACAGGCAGGTAAATGATCATGCTGAAAAAGCAGGCTAAGAGTATCTGTGAAATGGATTTACCGTAAGTACGAAATGTCTTCATTTTTATTCCTTATTTATTATAAATCTGATGATTATTAAGAAATACACTGAAATAAATAGGTGACTGCAACTCAATTAGGGAAGTATAGAGAGTATGCCAATTTTTGGGACAAATTTGGGGTCACTCACAGAAACATTAATAGCAAACAAATCTGGCAGGGGAGGTTTATAAACTAAACTTGACCTGATAGTCGCTTCCTCAGAATCGGTAACTGTCAGGTCGAGTCGTGACTACTATATTTGATGCTTGTTATTTTTTAATCCATTGTCCCGAGGGAGATTGCACATACTGACCTGAAGGAGTTCGTTCGATGGCTTTTTTACCCGCCAGGGCTTCGACCGCATTGAGTTCGGTATTATTACGCTTGGCAACGTCCTTGT
>JAUUZT010000128.1 GCA_030589825.1 Dehalococcoidia bacterium | reverse complement strand
GTGTAGAAAGGTTAACTTCCTTCGAAGAACGAGGAACAGGCTGGACTCCGCCATTGTAGCCTAGCACCTTCTCTTTCAGGATTTCGTTTATTTGAAGGCCTGCGGAGGGGTTTTGTTTGCAGTCGAAAGGCGAAGCTCTTCCTTCAACTACGGCTCTGGCAAATTGTCCACAGTTTCCAAATCCACAGAAACCACAATTTAGATTGGGTAGCAGTCCATAGATTTTACGTGTTCTCTCCTTAGTACTGAGTTCCATTATTGTCTCCTTTATTGAATTGCGCTATACTTAGTAGTCAGAGTTGAGATTGAGTCTCAAAATCATGTAACTATTATAACCGCTAATGGGCACTAATTGTCAAGAAGACGATTGAGATGACTGTTGCAATGACCCATTGGCTATACTCTAATTATCGGCTATACTCTATAAAAGTATTATATAAGCTTATAGTTACTGGAAAGCCCTTTGATATAGAGAAATAGAATTTACTATACGGTTGGCATTAATCCGTTAGAGGATTAGATTTGTGGGTTTTCCTGGATTTTACGAAGAGAGAATTTATTGATTAAAAATAGAAAGAAACCAAAGGTATTTCCCGGGTGGTGGACTGTCCTGGCGGGTAGCTTTATATCTGCTTGGGGAATTGGCTTTCACGTTCATGGATTCTCCGCATTATTTAAACCTATAGCTTCAGAGCTTGGGCTCAACCGATCAGCGACATCTGTTGCCGCTAGTATTGCCAGGCTTGGCAGGGGGATTGAATCACCATTAGCAGGTTGGCTTGCTGACAGGTTTGGACCCAGACTTTTGGTTACTATCGGCATCTTCATCACCGGACTGGGGCTTATATTGATGAACTACATAAATTCGCTCTGGTCTTTTTACATTGTTTGGGGAGTTATAATTGGGACCGGGTTTAATATCGGCTTAGAAATACCACTGGATAAGGCAATAACAAGTTGGTTTATAAAGAAAAGAGGGAAAGCGCTAAGCGTTCGCTGGTTCTTTACCGGCCTTGCCGGCCTGGTACTGTTTCTTGTTGCCTGGCTGGTTTCAACGCAGGGTTGGCGGATGACCTGTGTGATAGGGGGTGTGGTTACGTGGTCTGTAGGCCTGCCGCTTGCCTGGCTGTTGGTGAAACCACGCAGGCCTGAGTACTACGGATTACTTCCTGATGGTGCCACAACTGAAGCAGAGTTGGATGGTGATGTAAACCAAATGATAGACAGGGGGGTAAACTATGCTGCTGAGGTTCAAGAGGTGGAGTTCACTCTCAGGCAGGCAATTAGAACGCCTGCATACTGGATGCTCATCACGGCAGAGTCTGTCCGTACTATTGGTTTCTCTGCAATACTTACCCACGCAGTACCTTTTTTAACCGATATGGGGATTGAATCTGTTAAAGCTGCAGCCTTAATGGGGACTATTATTTTAGCTAGTACCCCCTTCAGGTTGTTAGGTGGTTTTCTTGTTGACCGGGTAAAGACTGGACAGCTGAGATTTATAATGGCGGGAGCCTTTCTGCTGCAAGCTGTCGGGATTACCGTTTTCCTGCTAAATCAAACCATCGGAATGATATATGTTTTCCTTATCCTCTTTTGGATTGGAATAGGGATAGCTCTCCCCTTTCCTGCTGCAATAAGAGCCCGCTATTTCGGTCGGAAGGCTTTCGGCTCAATCTTCGGAACGTCAATGATTTTCTTAACACCGGTTGGGGTAATAGCCCCTATCTATGCTGGTTGGGTATATGACAATACCGGTAGCTACATACCTGCTTTTACACTATTTGCAATTGCATTTGTTATTTCTGCAGTCTTTATCTCGTTGGCTTCAGCCCCTAAGCCGCCAGAGCAGATTACAGATGTCCGCAAAGTCGTGTAATAACAGACTCTAACTGTGCAGGCTCTTTTAAGGAATGCTAGAATGGATGGCATGTTTAGCAGTAGAAAATTTACGAAAGAATTGCGAACGAGGCGGATATGAATAGAGAGAGATTCAATGAACTCGTATTCAGAACTATAGAGAAACTGCCGACCGAGTTTCGTGACAAGCTGGAGAATGTTGATATTGTGGTGGAAGACATGGCCAGCGCCAGTCAGCTCAACAAATTGAGGATCAGGCATTACAGTCAATTGCTGGGACTTTATGAGGGGGTCCCGCAGACCAGGCGTGGCGTACGGTATGGAATGGTCTTGCCTGATAGAATATTTATCTTTCAGAGGCCTATTGAGGCTGCCTGTCATTCGGACGAGGAGACAAAACGAAAAATAGCTGAAGTGGTTCAGCACGAGATAGCGCATCATTTTGGCAATGATGAGAAAACTATACGCCAGATTGAACGCGACAGGCGGAAAAAACAACAGTAACCACGCCATGCAGGCCGTTTAGAAGCTGCTTATAGAGGCACGTCATTGATACGTGCTAAAATAGAAAACGATGCTTGATTCCGTCAAACAATTCCGCCCCTTCTATGGCTGGTATATAGTTGCGGCTACCTTCATCATTGGCTTCTATGTTGTTGGAGTGGTATTTTATGGCTTCACCACTATCTTCAAGCCGATAGTTGAAGAGTTTGGCTGGAGCTACGCACAGGTGTCGGTGGCTGCCTCAATACGTGGTGTAGAGTCAGGACTGATGGCGCCGCTTGTCGGTAGTTTAATCGATCGCTGGGGGCCAAGACGCATAGTCTTTGTCGGGGGTTGCCTGACCGCGCTTGGTTTGTTTATGCTGGGTCGTATCGATTCCCTTGCCACCTTCTATCTTTCTTTCGCAGTCATCTCAGTAGCAATGAGTACCTGCACAGTTACTGTATTGATGACTGCTGTCTCGAACTGGTTTCGCAGAAGGGTTGGGTTGGCAATGAGTATTGTCAGTTGTGGCTTCGGAGCAGGAGGACTGGTGGTGTTCATGATGGCTAGGATGGTAGATGCCTTTGGATGGCGCATGACGGTGCAGGGACTGGCGTTTGGTGTCCTGGTTATTGTTCTCCCACTTGCGCTATTGCTAAAACATAAACCACAGCAGTACGGTTATCTTCCTGATGGAGATACTCAACAGATAGATAAAACAGCGGCAGGGAAGGTTGCCATCGAACTGAAGGAAGGCGGGATAACAATAAAGGGGGCTGTTAAAACGCGCACCTTCTGGCTTCTGGCGGTTATGTTTATCTGTCAGCATACGATGGTGGGGACAGTAGTTACCCATGTTATGCCGTATCTCACTAATGTTGGCTTGAGCACAAATATAGCGAGTATAGGGGCAGCAGGGATACCTCTGGCAAGCATTGCCGGCAGAATGGGATTTGGCTCACTGGGTGACAGGGTAAACAGGAAAAAACTGATGGGTGTTACCTTTGCCATGATTTTGCTTGGATTACTGTCGTTCCAGATGGCTGGCTCTTTTGCTATTCCTGGCGTCATTGGCTTCCTGGTACTGTTTGGTACAGGGTATGGTGGCTTTAATGCAATTCGACCTGCTTATATCCGAGAAATATTTGGTACAAAACAGTATGGCACCATCTTTGGTTCTCTCATTGGCATAGCGATGTTTGGCACCGTGGCAGGCCCTTTTATTGCCGGCAGACTGTTCGATATCCAGGGCAGTTATAGCAATGTGTGGTTAATCTTCGCGGCAGTTGCTCTTGTAGCACTCGTTGCTACTATTGGCCTCGATGACAGGAAAGTATATGATGATAATGAATACGCCGGTTGAGTAACATAGCATATCTAAACTATGCTTCCCAGGGAGCAGGTTGGACTTTACTTTAAGGAGAAACTACCTGGTATACCCAGACTTGGTGATTTATATCGGGCTCTCCCTCTGGTAAAACCTGAAACTCCTTGCTTACTTCTATAAGCTTCCACTTTCCCTCTGCCTCCAATTCGTCCTGCTTCTGCTTGAAACCGTTATCCCTGTATAC
>JAUUZT010000106.1 GCA_030589825.1 Dehalococcoidia bacterium | reverse complement strand
ATGGCTATTCAAACCCTTGAAAAACTTTGTGCAATCGATAATGATATATTCCTTTTGACTGGAGATTTGGGTTATAAAATATTTGACAACTTTAGAAACGCCTATCAAGATAGATTTATTAACATTGGCGTAGCGGAAGCTAATATGATAGGGGTTGCTGCCGGACTGTCATTATCCAAAAAAAATGTCTACTGTTATTCAATAGTCCCTTTCTTGACTATGCGTTGCTTGGAACAGATAAGGGTTGATCTTTGTTATCACAACTTAAACGTAAAATTAATAGGGGTAGGGGGTGGTTTGGCCTACGGACTTGAAGGGATGACACATCATGCTATTGAAGACATTTCTATCATGAGATCTCTTCCTAATATTACAGTTGTAGTTCCCGGCGATGCATTAGAAGTTGAAGCGATAATGAATGAATCGGCTATTTATAATGGCCCTATATATATACGACTTGGGAAGGATGGTGCCCCAATAGTACATAGAACTATGCCCAAACTTAAAATTGGGAAAGGTATTGTTATTAATAATGGAATTGATATTAGTATTATTGCAA
Organism: Dehalococcoidia bacterium; assembly: GCA_030589825.1. Classification (GTDB taxonomy): domain Bacteria; phylum Chloroflexota; class Dehalococcoidia; order GIF9; family AB-539-J10; genus JAUUZT01. The sequence continues at coordinate 3,819 of JAUUZT010000106.1, read as the reverse complement.
ATGGTACTATGCTTCAAACGGCTAAAATCGTTTCTGACGCATTGGTTAACAAGGGGATATCTGTAACTCTAATTAGCATGCATACGGTAAAACCATTGGATAAAGAGCTTATTGAAGAATGTGTGAAAAGAAGTAAAGCAATATTTACTATTGAGGAACATAGTGTTATAGGAGGTTTGGGATCTGCTGTAGCTGAGGTGCTGGCACAATCGAGCTATAGGGGAGTATTCCGGATAATAGGAATACCAGATGTGTATGGTTCATATATTGGGAAGGGAGATTATCTGCGTGAAAAGTATGGCCTTTCTCCAGAAGCAATAGTAAACTATATCTCAAATGCGTATAAATGATACCAGTTGTGATAAAAATGAAGGTGAATAAGACTAATGGATTATAAGGTTCCTTTTGTAGGCTATATAGCCCAATATAGAAACTTGGGGGAAGAGTTAAGTGTGGCAATTGAAGAGGCATTGTCTAAAGGAGATTTAATTCTTCGACAACAGGTGCAAGATTTTGAAGATAGTATGGCGTCTTTTCTGGGAGTTAAATATGCGGTAGGAGTTAGCAGTGGAACGGATGCACTGTATTTATCCTTACAGGCTGCTGGTTTAGAAAGGGAAGATGAAGTTATTACTGTGGCTCATAACTTTGTGGCTTCGATAGCAGCTATTGTTCATTGTGGGGCAACTCCGATATTAATAGATGTAAGTGATGATATGAACATGGATATAGGACAAATAGAAAAGGCCATATCTCCTAAAACAAGAGCGATTATGCCAGTTCATCTAAATGGACGTCTCTGTGATATGGAGAAATTGATGGAGATAGCTGATAGATATAATTTAGTTGTAATTGAGGATGCAGCCCAGGCACTTGGTGCAACTTATAATGGGAAGAAGGGTGGATCTTTTGGTGTGGCAGGGTGTTTCAGTTTCTACCCAGCAAAACTTCTTGGTGCTGCAGGAGATGCGGGACTAGTCTGTACTAATGATGAGGGCATAGCAAATAATATTCGCCTTCTCAGGGACCATGGACGGAAAAGTAAGGATATTATAGCTTGCTACGGTTTCACTAATCGTCTGGATAACCTGCAGGCAGCTATTCTGAATGTAAAGCTGAAATATATTCCGCAGTGGATACAAAGAAGACAAGAAATCGCCGACCTTTATTACCAAGGACTTTATAACATCCCTGATGTGAAATTACCACCAGTATCAGACGACCATTTCTTCAACATATACCAGAACTATGTTTTGAGAGTTTCTGAGAGAGATAACCTCGCTGTGTATTTGAAAAAGAGAGGGATAGAGACCATTATTTCGAATCCTATCCCAGTACACCATCAACAAGCATTGAGGCTTTCACATTTTAAGTTGCCATATACTGAACAATTGGCTAAACAGGTTATATCTATTCCATTAATACCTGAAATGGAGAATAGCCAGGTGGAATATGTAATCCATGCAGTCCGAGATTTCTATGTCAAATAGTTATCAGTTTGCTTTGCAATTTTTAGGATAAATGAAAATATATCGTTATGGACTTCCAGAAATCATTGCCGATATATTATTAATAGCTGCTGCGTTTGCCCTGGCTTTCTTTATACGATTTGATTTTAGTATTCCCCTTGCGCAGATGGAACTATTTAAGGCTTTTGTTATTCCACTGGTGATAACCAAGCTAGTTATATTTTATTTCGCTGGATTTTATCGCAAGATGTGGCGATATGCTGGTATGCGGGACTTCCTGGGTATTATATGGGCCTGTTTCCTGGGCACACTTGCGGTAATAGTTATTATCTTCTTTATTTATCGCTTTGCTTTTCCCCGATCAGTAGTAGCCTTGGATGGATTCTTTACAGTGGCTCTAGTAGGGGGGGTAAGGCTTGCACAAAGAGGTATGCGAAATTTAAGATTAAAAAACCTTCTCACAGCAACAAAGGGAAAACCAGTTCTTATTGTCGGAGCAGGTGATAGTGGCGAGGCTTTACTTAATGAGATGATTAGACGTCCTGAACTTGCTTATCGCCCAATAGGAATAGTAGACGATAATCCTGTCAAACAGGGGTTGATTATCCATGGAGTGAAGGTAATGGGGACACGGCAGCAACTGAAGAAACTCGTCAGCAAATATCAAATAGAAGAGGTCATTATTAGTATGCCCAGTGCCTCTCGCGAGGTTATTCGAGATATTTTCTTCCAATGCCGAGAGATTGGAGTGAAATGCAAAACCCTGCCAGGTATATATCAAATCATCGACGGAACAGTTAGCATCTCACAGATTAGGGAGATAGGAGTAGAGGATATACTGGGAAGAGAGCCGGTAAAAGTAAAATTAAGTGAAGCGGCTAGCTATATTACAGATAGAATAATTATGATAACTGGTGCAGGTGGTTCTATCGGTTCGGAACTATGCCGTCAGATAAGCCGGTTACAGCCGTCAAATCTCGTCATGGTTGATCAGGGGGAAAATAGCCTTTTCAATATTGAACAGGAAATACAGAACTCTAATTATCATATTCAAACTATCCCTGTTATTGCTGATATCACTGACAGAAATAGAATAGCCATGGTTTTTAATAGCTATAAACCTTCCGTAGTCTTTCATACGGCTGCCTACAAGCATGTCACCATGATGGAACTGAATCCTGTTGAAGCAGTAAAGAATAATTTGTTTGGAACAAAGACGGTAGCAGAGATAGCCAAGCAATTTAAAGTGGACAGATTCGTTTCCATTTCCACTGATAAAGCGGTTGAGCCAGTAAGTATAATGGGAAATTCGAAAGCACTGGTGGAAAAGCTCATTCAGTTTTTTTCAAGGGAAAGTTCAACAAGATTCATGATAGTAAGGTTTGGTAATGTTATCGACTCAAGTGGCAGTGTTGTACCTATATTCAGGAAACAGATTGCTCATGGTGGGCCGGTTACTGTTACTCATCCGGAGATGACCCGCTATTTCATGACTATTCCTGAAGCAATGCAACTGGTAATTCAGGCTGGAGCAATGGGGAAGGGAGGTGAGGTTTTCGTTCTTGATATGGGTGAACAGATACCGATACTGGAATTGGCTCGTAATATGATAAAACTATCTGGTCTTGAGCCAGAAAAAGATATACCTATTGAGTTTACGGGTATTCGTCCAGGAGAAAAATTGCACGAAAAGCTGCTATGGGATTATGAAGAATCGTCGCCCACAGAACATAAAAAAATTAGAGTTATTGCTGAATGCAAGTTAAATACCAGTAGATTTAAGGAAGATATTCTGGATTTGGAAGATATTATCAATGAGGGTGATCCTCAAAAAATGAAGCAAAAAATGACGCAATTGTGTAATTACTATCTCTAATACAATACAATAAAATTTAAAAAGAATATTAAGATGGGCATTAAGAAATTAATTCAGGTTTTTCCTTACTGGGTGTCAACTGTTTTGTGGATGGGCGTGATTTACTACCTGTCTTCGTTACCTGATGACATAACGCCTGGACGTCACGTCATGCCGGATAAAATCCTCCATGCTGCCGAGTATTTTATACTGGCATATTTAATACTATTTGCCTTACAGAGAACTACCAAACTAAAGTTTTCGAGCAGTTTTTGGGCAGTACTTATATTTGGCGCGTTATATGCACTTAGCGATGAAATTCACCAACTATATGTAGCTACCAGGCATTGTGACTATGGTGATTTGATTGCAGATATATGTGGCATTGTAATTCTCTTTTTCTTACTATGGCTGCTCCGTAAATCAGGGAATTGGGGCAATACGGTCTTTAACCTGCTTACAAACAAGGAGAATGATTATTAACAGGTTCTCTTT
>JAUUZT010000231.1 GCA_030589825.1 Dehalococcoidia bacterium | reverse complement strand
CAACAGAAATTAGCAGATGAGGGCAATCAAGGCCGCTTCCATCATCTGCAGTTCCTTCTTGTAAGGAAACGCTAACCTTCCCTCCGGCAAAAGTATGCCGCACTGCATTGGTGATCAGATTGGCAATAACCTGTTCTATTCGCAGTAAATCAACTCTAATCTCAGGTATGTCCTGCGCCGCTTGTAATTCGAGCTGTACTCCCTTTTCATGAGCTATCCGTTCAGCCTGTGACAGCTTTCGATCCACCAGTTTTACCACATCTATGGGGGCAAGCTCTAACTTAAGTTGTCCTGCTTCAGCTAGGGAAATGTCCCGCAGGTCATTAATCAAACGAGTTAACAGAAAAGTCTCTTCCTTTATTGAGTTCAATTGTTCCGCATCTGGTTTAAAGACTCCGTCCAGTATCCCATTTACAGTTCCTTCAATTACAGTGAGAGGTGTGCGCAATTCGTGGGTTATGTCAGCCAGCAACCGACGGCGAGTTTCCTCGTTCTTGCTTAACACGGAAGCCATTTCGTTGAAGGACGCTGCCAGATCGCCTATTTCATCTTTGGAGTGAATCTCTGCCCGATAATCAAACTGCCCTCCGGCTATACGTCGCGCCCCCACAGTGAGAGCATGTACGGGACGAGTAATTTGTCGGGTAATTATCAACCCCAATAGGATAGCCACCCCAGCAGCAAGGAACCCCGCCAGTATAAGAGAAACCCGCACGCGTTTAAGGAAATCCTGCTCAGCCATATTCAGGACAGGAGGGATTAACTTATTCCATTGCCCTACATATCCTCTGTTAATCCATGCAACAGAGGTCCCTATCAAATAGAATTCTCCTACCTCCTCCCCCCAAACATCAATGGAGACATCTCCTTCCAGCCCAAGCTCCTCCACATCCCTACCTAACCAGTCTCGATAGTTATCACCAACAACGATTCCTTCGCTGTCTACCACAACCACTCTACCATTCTCTTCTTCCATCGAAGCTTCCAAGGCACTCTGTATGCCAATCCAGCTATGTTCTTTACTATAAAATAATGCCAGGCTTTGCTCGACTTTTTTAGCATATACGACGTTAATACAAGAGATATATTGACGAAACTCCCTGGCAGTGCTCAGGTTAGTAAGATATGCCATAAGCCCAACAGAGACTATCACCATTAACAAAAGGGCTCCTCCGAGTTTCCAGTTCAGGCTACGCACCTGAATTCTCCTGAAGTTTATAGCCTACGCCGTACACAGTGATAATACGATTGGGATGATTAGGGTCAACCTCAATTTTCTTGCGCAGATTCTTTATATGGCTATCAATAGTACGTTCATACCCTTCATATGAATCACCCTGGGCCTCATCCAGCAATTTCATGCGGCTGTAAACACGACCTGGGTGCTGGGCCATTATCTTTAACAAATCGAACTCGGTAGAGGTTAATTCAACAGCCTCCCCATCAATACGAGCCAGGCGTTTCTCTATGTCAATGCTCAATTCCCCAACTTTCAATATGGTACTGTAAGTAGCGCTGCCTTGAGATCGTCTAAGTACGGACTTCACCCGTGAAACAAGTTCTTTGGGCTCGAATGGCTTGGTAACATAATCATCCGCTCCCAGCTCCAACCCAACAATTTTATCAGTGACCTCATCACGTGCCGTCAACATTATAATGGGAATATCCGATTCTTTTCGAAGGATACGGCATACATCCCACCCGGAGATTCCAGGAAGCATCAGGTCCAGAACAAGCAAGTCCGGCTGCTGCTCCCTGGCCATATCCAGAGCATCCTCGCCATCATAGGCAACAAGGACATGATATCTCTCTCTTTCCAGATAGGCCTTCACAATATCGACGATCTTCTTCTCATCATCGACCACCAGTATGCTTCTTTTCATAATACCTCTGACCATTATGTGTGCTACACCTGTTACATGTCAATCTCGACCAACAAATTGAATAAAGGGAGGCAGGGCTTATGCCTGCCTCCCTATAGCATAGATAGTTAATGAATCATCTCATGCCCATTGTCCGGCATATTGATTCCTTTCACTTGGCTCACAAACCATCCCTTTGATATACCTTCCGCCGTTATTACCTCGGTGATACTCTGGTTGCTCTACATCAGTTCTATTTATGCTTAAAATCACTCCCTGCTCTATACGTTCAATCATCTGCTCTGCTTTCTCCTGGGTTAGTATTCCTTCCTCCACCTTCTGCTCAATCGCTTCCTTCGGAGCAGCCATGATAGCCTCTACAAGGTCATCCTCGATTATTCCTTGCTCCCCTGCAATCTCGACCAAGCTCTTGCCTGTCTCACGTTCTTCCCTGATTTCCCCAGGGCTAATCCCTAACAGTTCACTCACGGCAGCTGTTGCTTCAACCTTAATTCCTCTTACAAAAGAGAGGACCATACTTTGCTTTATAATTTCCCTGATTCTCCGAGCAGCGGGGAATCCAGTCTCCTCTCTATTGACCTCACTCAGGGCTGCTTGCTTCATTCGTTCAATCATCTGCTCTGCTTTCTCCTGGGTTAGTATTCCTTCCTCCACCTTCTGCTCAATCGCT
>JAUUZT010000206.1 GCA_030589825.1 Dehalococcoidia bacterium | reverse complement strand
GTGAGGGTATATCGGTAAAATTCTATAGTTCTCTTACTAATACCATCAGGTCGGGAGGCTAGAAATTTATCTAGTAATATTTTTGTGAACTTTTGTGAACTTTTTGAAGCTAAACTGTCAATTTGAGTGGTGGGCAGTAGAGGATTTGAACCTCTGACCTCCTGTGTGTAAAACAGGCGCTCTAACCGCTGAGCTAACCGCCCTTAATTCGATAAATTATAGCACGCCCGGTGGGATTTGAACCCACGGCCTCAGCCTCCGCAGGGCTGCGCTCTATCCGCTGAGCTACAGGCGCAAGTATCTGGCGAATGTAAGTGCCGAAGGAGGGATTTGAACCCTCATGTCCTTACGAACACTACGTCCTGAACGTAGCGCGTCTGCCATTCCGCCACTTCGGCATCTATTCCTCTTTGTTAAACTCTCCCTTTGCCAGAGAGACGAATATAACTGCAAACAAGCCAAGCATGTTTATAGGTAGCAACGCACAAATAGCCCCCAGCATTGCCATCCCAAAACTACTCCTCTTTATGGCTGAGATACCACCTATCAGAGCCAGTATCCCCAAAATCAGGATAGCTATTCCTATGATAATCATTACTGTCAAAGAAAGCTCATAAGTCCCTAAAGCAAACCATCTGCTAATATCTGGTCCTCCCCAAGGGCATGCCCCCCATAGGGACCTCCCAAAAGCCATGCTAACAATAAATAGAGTCCCCGCAATTATCTCAAAAGCTCCTACTATTATGCTTAATATCCCTCCTGCACTAAGTAACCCCCCTCTATCACTTGATTCCATCTCTTTACCTCCTATCTCATTTCTATTGAGAAAACAACTCCACCTCGATTTCAGAGCTCCACCTTGGTTATACTAAATATACTACCTTGAAGAAGAACAAAGTGCAAGATAACTTACCAGGAAACACTTCTGCTACTGCTTTTTCTTATTCAGTAATATATGTATTACATCAATTAAACACTATTATCCAACGTAGTTCAGTATATCAGATACATACCGTTACATCACCTGTATTCTCAATACAAGTTGGCGAAGGTAAACAATATGTAATATATTATCATCATCCGATAAGAAGCTTCGGGGGTTAGTATAAAATTGTCATACAAATCTTATGAGGTCATTGTAGTAGGAGCGGGACCGGCAGGCAGCTATGCTGCTTGCGAATTGGCTTCTGCTGGTCATAGCGTAGCCGTACTGGACCAAAAGAGTGCTGCAGGACTTGATATTTGTTGCACAGGAATAATAAGCTCTGAGTGTTTTGAGGCTTTTGATATCAGCCCTGAAGTAATAGTAAGAAAAGTCAATTCTGCCAGTTTTTTCTTACCTTCCGGAAAATCTACCAGGCTGAGTAGCGAAAAGGTCAACGCTTATATAGTAGACAGAAGTCGTTTTGATCGCGCTATTGCTAATAAGGCACAGGCTAGAGGTGTTACTTATTATTTTTCGACTGATTGCACTGACGTCAATATAAATGGGAATAAAGCCCTAGTAGAAACTTGGTGCAACAATTCTAAACAGATTTTCTGCGCAAGGGCTGTTATTATAGCTACAGGGCAAGCCCTCAGGCTTCATCATAAACTGGGCCTTGGTAAATTCAAACATTTCGCTATTGGTGCTCAGGCAGAAATGGACACTGCGAACCTAGATGAAGTAGAAGTGTACTTCAACCAGCAGATAGCTCCAAATTTTTTCGCCTGGCTAGTACCTACTTCACCTGGTAAAGCTTTGGCCGGGTTAATATCGTCGTCCCATGCAAAACTACACCTGGAACAATTTCTGCTTAGCCCTCTCTGCAAGGGAAGATTAACTGCCACTGATATCAATATAAGACAAAAAACAATACCCTTATGTGCCTTACCTCATAGTGTGAGAGAGAGAATACTTGTTATCGGAGATGCTGCGGGCCAAGTTAAACCTACTACTGGAGGAGGTATCTATTTGGGCAATTTAGGAGCACAGATAGCCAGCGATGTGCTTAAAGAGGCCCTGGATAAGGACACTCTCTCTGCAAGCTACCTCGCCCAATACCAGAAACGATGGAAAGCAAAAATGGGGAGAGAAATCAGTTTCGGCTACTGGATTAGATGGATTTATAGTAAATTGAGCAACCAACAAATCGAGAAACTATTTAATAAAGTTACTTCGGGAGACATGGCTACTGTACTACTAAATTCGCCTAATTTCTCCTTCGACTGGCACAGTAAACTATTTTTGTCCGGTTTGAGGTATAATATTTCCTATCCAATTCATAAAATATCATGCCTTCTTCCAGGGGAGAAAAACAATTGAGCCAGGCAAACTATCCACCACAACATATCGCTATCATTATGGATGGTAATGGCAGGTGGGCAAAGAAGCGGGGCTTACCCAGGATTGCCGGACATCAGGCAGGAGGAAACAATATACGGCCAACCATTCAGTCTCTTATCAACTACGGAGTAAAGTATCTCACTCTTTATGCCTTCTCAACAGAGAACTGGAGCCGCCCAGGAACAGAGGTTTCAGGGTTAATCAACCTCCTGGCCCAGAAAATCGACAGAGAAACTGAGAACTTGCATCAAGAAAATATCAGGTTAATACACATTGGTAAGACGAACAAGTTGCCTGAGAAATTGCAGCATAAATTGTCTGCAGCGATGTCATTAACTAAAAATAATACTGCCTTTACCTTTTGTCTGGCCTTTGATTACGGAGGACGTGACGAGATTGTCCAGGCCACTAAACATATCATTGATGCACGACTATCCAGTACTGAGCTAGACGAAACCGTATTCAGCCGATATCTATATGCATCTGGACTTCCCAATCCTGATCTTATCATTCGCACCGGAGGCGAAAGCCGTCTGAGCAACTTCCTCTTATGGCAAGCTGCTTACAGTGAACTATATTTCACCACAGTATTGTGGC
>JAUUZT010000194.1 GCA_030589825.1 Dehalococcoidia bacterium | reverse complement strand
GTATTAGCCCAGCGACCGTTCGATTTCGTCAATGTTATCCATAGTCAAAGGAAGTGTAGCGTTTTCAAGGACTGACGTGAGCATCCGCATATTTTCGTTGGATACTATATTCTCTGTTGAGACCTCAACAACCAGCCTGTCGCCAGGGATAACATCTCTCAACAGGTTAAGGGCGTGTTTCTTAACTGCTTCTGGTCCAAGGGTGTAAACGGAGCCGGGATAGCCGGTCCAGATAACCTTGTCTTTCCAGAGGGAAAGAGCTTCACCAATAGGAAGGTCACCCATGGGTGGTGAGTGTAGTGCTTCGATGATATCTATTGGAGTTTTAGCGACCAGGTGCTTGATATTATTTATCCTGCCATCCATGTGAACAAACATCAGCTTTCCATGTTCATGGAGAACCTTCGCTTCTTTTTCATATTCAGGCATGAAGTATTTCTCGAATAGTCTTGGGTTAACCAGAACGCCATCGATGTTATCCCCACACATGCTGACAGGTGCTGGTGATTTGGCTGCAATATCGTACATTGCCTCTCTGCTTTTAGAGATAGCCTCGTACAGTTCTTCAACCAGGTCGGGATATTTGGCGTGATGGATGAAGAAACGACCGCCTTCGCTGCCTATCCAGTCAATCATCAACATCTGCATTGGTGAGTGCGGTAGGGCATCAATGACAACGCCATCATCACCAAGCCAGTCCATTGCCTGTTCGATAGGATAATAATCGGCTATGTATTCTGTATTTTCAACCAGGTACTTGAGTACCTTATAGTCTTCTGGCTCCTTGATGAGCCGTTGAGTTTGCCATGGAGAAATATCATCCCAGCTTCGCAGTGCATGCCATTGCTCAGTACCACGTCCCCTCTTCTCATCGAGCCAGATACTGCCTACTGGTGTAGTATAAGTACGGCGGAGAACGTTTACACCAGAGGTAACCAACTGCTTTTCGGTCATTTCAACACCGCCATGAATCTTTTGAATGTAAGGAGGTCTTACCCAGCACATGCCCATCCCCCTGTTACGACACTCGCGTTCTGCCCAGCCTACCTGGCTATGTCTCCAGAAATGAAAGAAGGGCAACCTATCCGCACGTTTCTTTCGGCTTGTTGTCATTATCCTTTCGTATCGAGTCATATCAGCCATATTCTTTAACTCCTCTCCTCTGCTTTTGTCCACTCCGTACATTTTTGTACCCCTTCCATTGCATTGGATGCGTGATGGTCTGCGCCGATGATTTCAGCAAATTCATCGGTTACCGGTGTTCCACCGACGATTACCTTAACTTTATCTCTAATACCTGCAGCTTTCAGTGCCTCTATCACCTCTCCCATCTTGGGCATAGTCATTGTGAGCAGCGCTGACAATCCCAGCACAGCGGGTTTGTGTTCCTTGACTGCATCCACTATGACATTAGAGGTGACATCCATTCCTAAGTCAATAACTTCGAAACCCTGGACTCCCAGCAATGTGCGTACTATGTTCTTACCAAGGTCGTGATTGTCTCCTTCCACCGTGGCCAGTACTGCTTTTACCTTTTGCGTTTTACTGGCCTCATCTTCCTTTATATAAGGGTTTATAACTTCTATACCTTCTTTCATGACTTCCCCTGCTACCACAAGCTCAGAAAGGAAGTACTCTCCGCTCTCAAACTTTTCCCCCACAACTGCCATACCAGGAACCATTCCTTTGGTTATTGCTGTAGTTGGAGCTACCCCAGCTTCCATTGCCTCCTTGGCAGTCTTTTTGACACCTTCGAAGTCAAGGTTGATGATGCCTTGCTTCAGTATTGCCAGATAGTTTTCTCCAGCCATAAAGTTAAACCTCCTTCAAACTAATGTCTCTCTTGAAAATTAAGTACTAACAGTAGTTGGATATTTAGCTTGTAATCCTTTTAAAAAGCGGGGGCGATGATGTTTTCAATATACAACTATATGCACCCCCGCTTTTCCCATGAGCCTTAAGAGGCATAAAACCAAGTCAAAATCCATTATTTCACTGTTGTTAGATCTGCACTACGGTCCTCACTTCTAAGTGACCGACCTGATGCTGAAGCAGCAGGAAAATATTGTATCGTACCATCCGGGATAACTGCTACTTTCACTTTAGAGGGATATCTGCTCTCCAGAGCTTGAATTACTTCACCCCATGTCTTCATCACTTCAACAGAATCAAGCGGTGCTATCCAATCAATACCAGCTCTATCACCATATGATTGCATAATAGTAAGCCTTTTAGTGTTAGGCGGTAATGTAGTCCTGGGGATCCATGCCCTACCACCAAACTTCTTACCAAAACGCTTGCAAAGGTAATGATTTATTTGTCCCTCTGGAGTGGTCACTAGTAATACCATTTCGCCTGCTTTCCCAGAGGCCAGAAGAGGATCAGCCCTCCGAAGAGCCAATCCCATCTCATTCCCCTTTGCCCAACAATTAGCGATACAAATATCACAATTCTCAACCATGTCTGTAGCATAATGTTCCTTGGCTAACTTCACCCCCTCCTCATACTCAGCTACAACTTCGCCGACAAAGAGGGCAGTTATCTCTCTCTTCAGATTAATAATCGTGTCTATTTTAACGTCAAGTCTAACCATTCTGGCTGCCTCGTTATTGTCCTCTGTCATCGCATTACCTTCAATTATGCCTATGGGGGTCGATGGTGAAAAAAGTCCATTTCTTACATGATTGGCAACTATGGTCTCCATGGATGTAACACCAGTGACGATAATCTTTGCGCCACCGCCAAATCCAACAAGTGGATGTGGCACAATTGAACCAATAGCAATTTTCAGGTCACAGGACATGAATTCGCTATTAATCTGTACTGGTGTGCCTCTGCTGGTAAATCCCACAGGGGTGCAATTTTCGTAGGGATTGTGGTTATAGACCATGAATCGGCCCATAACCTCTTCTCCCAGCTTCTTTCTTAACTCTATCCCATTCATTTTGCCATGAGTACCAGGTGCTGCGATGAACCGGATGTTATCATCAGGTATGCCTGCAGCGGCAAGCTCCTCCAATATATATGGAATCACCACTGCAGAAGGAGTCGGCCGAGTCATGTCATCAAAGACTATCACTACCTCTTTTTTACCTT
>JAUUZT010000086.1 GCA_030589825.1 Dehalococcoidia bacterium | reverse complement strand
AGATGTTTGACTCAATATAGTCGATGACCAGGTTAATACGGGAGGTGTAAACTTCCCTCAGGTACTGTTGCCTGTTGTTCTGCATCATTCTCCTTTTGTAGCATATTGTAACCCAAAAGGGGGTTTGCCTGATTATAGCACCAGTCCCTTATGACCTGTCATTTCCCTCTTTATAGGGAGGAGATTCCTGCTTTCGCAGGAATGACAGAGGGAGAGAGGGGATGACAAAATGAGGGCAGTGGCTACTTCTTATCCAGTCACAGAGTTTTCCAGGTTGGTGGGTTTGAGCAACAGCGCCAGGATTAATCCAATGATACTGGCGATAATCAAAATCAGAAAAGCAGGCTGGTAACTGTGGGTTACATCGTAGATGCGTCCTGCCACCAATGGACCAATACCGGCTCCTGCCGTACCAAAGAAGACGACAATGCCAAAAAGGGAGCTGAGTGCTCTGGTACCAAACAGCTCGGCCAGCAGTGGAGACATCAGGGCAGAAAAGCCACCATGAGCGAAGCCGTAGCCCATCACGAACAGCCGTAACTGCCAGAGGCCGTCCGCCTGGTAGAGCCATAGCAATGAGATAAGCATTAAGATGAAGGTAAGGACAAGGACGAACCTGAAACCAGTCCTGTCTCCAGTGGTAGCGATGGTAACTCTGCCGGCAATGCTGAATCCTCCGATGAGGGAGACCAGTGAAGCGGCATTGATACTGGAAATGCCGCTATCCATGGCGTATGGAGCGATGTGAACCAGCAGGGTATCGCTGCAATAAAATATCAGGAACAGGATGATAGCTACCATCCATAGTTGTTTTTGCCTCAGCGCTGCGTGCAGGGAAAAGCCTCTCTCTCCCAGTTGTTCTGACGCCACGTGGTGCTCTCCGTAAGGCCGCAGGCCTTTCTTGGAAGGGTCGCGCCTTAATACCAGTGCTAATGGCACCATGCAGGCGATGGCGATAATCCCCACCAGGCTATAAGCGTAGCGCCATCCATAGTTATAAATGAGATAACTTGCCAGCAGAGGTATCAGCATAATGCCCAGACCGCTCCCGATTTCTACAAATCCGCTGGCCATTCCTCGTCTTTTAGTAAACCATCTTGCGGTGGTGGAAAGTAATAATACGCCGCTGGAATCAGGCCACATACTCACAAGCAGTCCAAAGAAAAGATACAGTTGCCACATTGAGGTTATTCTGGACATGAGCAGGAAACCTGTACCAAAGATTATGCCGCCTATGGTCAGTATCTCGCGTGGCCCATATCTGTCACATATTCTGCCGAAGATGAGGGCGCTGATGCCGGAGACGAAACATCCTATGGAATAAGCCCCCGAGATTGCCATACGGCTCCAGCCGAATTCAGCATGCAGAGGTGTAAGGAAAACACCGTAGGAGATGGTTAAGCCGTGTACCAGCATTAGAATCAGGAGCGAGGCTATCAGGATGTGGTATCCGTAGAATGCCGGGTTTTCCTTGTTTTTTCGAATTAAAAATCTCATTGAACGCTATTATCCTGTTACAGAGTTTTCCAGGTTGGTAGGTTTAAGCATCAGAGCCATGGTTAAACCGATAACGCTGGCAATAATCATAATCAGGAAAGCGGACTGGTAACTACCGGTTACATCGTAGATTCGTCCAGCTACTATTGGTCCGGTGCCCGCTCCCGCTGTCCCAAAGAAAAGGACAATGCCAAACAGGGAGCTGAGTGCCCTGGTGCCGAATAGCTTGGCCAGCAGAAGAGGTATCAGGGTGAGAGAGCCACCGTGAGCAATTGCATAGAACATCGCAAACAGGCGCAGTTGCCAGAGGCCTTCAGCCTGGTAGAGCCAGAGCAAGGAGATAACCATAATGATGAAGGTAATTACCAGGGCATGCCTGCAGCCGATTCTATCTCCGGCGCTACCGAGGATAACCCTGCCTGCAATGCTGACGCCACCGATGATGGCGACCAGTGAGGCGGCGTTGATACTGGAGATGCCGCTATCCATGGCGTAGGAGGGAATATGCATCAGCAGGGTGTCACTGCAGTATAATGTCACGAACATGCTGATGGATACTATCCAGAACTGCTTCTGTTTCAAAGCTTCCTGCAGGGAGAAGCCGCTCTCACCCAGTTGTCCCGGCGATACCTGGTGCTCACCGTAGGGACGGAGTCCTTTCTTTGAAGGGTCGCGCCGCAGTACCTGTGCCAGTGGTACCATGCAGACAATGGCGATAATTCCCATTGTGCTGTAAGCATAGCGCCATCCATGGCTGGAAATAAGGTAGCTTGCAAGCAATGGTACCAGCATGATGCCCAGCCCAATGCCGATTCCTACAATTCCGATAACCAGTCCACGTTTTTTTACAAACCACCTTGAAGTAGTGGAGAGCAGTAATCCGACACTTGGGTCAGGCCACATGCACACAAGAAGTCCAAAGAAGAAGTATAGTTGCCATAGGGAATCCAGCGTGGACATGAGCAGGAAACCGGAGCCAAAGACTATACCTCCTATGGTCAATATCTCACGGGGCCCGTATTTGTCACATATCCTGCCAAAGATGATGGCGCAGATTCCTGAGACGAAACATCCCATGGAATAGGCTGCAGAGATAGCCATTCTGCTCCAGCCGAACTCATCGTGCAGCGGCGTAAGGAAAACGCCATACGAGATGAAAAAGCCTGCTACCAGCAACATCAGAAGAAGCGAGGCTATCATTATATGGTATCCGTAGAATACCGGGGTTCCTTTATTTCTCAAGAAAAATAATCTCATTTTTCGATAGTATCTGCTTTCTAGTCCAGTGAATTTACATGTGTGAAGACCCTTATTCCAGCGGTTCCGTTGTCAGACTGTGAGGATTCACCTGGCTTCTATGCTATCCAGTAATAGGGTACACTGCTTAAGAGGTAGTAATCAAGACGGACAAATAAATCAAACACCCCCTTGACATGATTGTAAGATGAATATATACTATTGATATGCTTTTAACAGATGGGGACCAGAGCAATAACAAATCCCCGGTAAAAAACAGTGATGCTATAAGCACTACCTGCCCCACAAAGAATCCCGACAGCGAGACATTCAGTGATAACCGTATTCACATAAGGCAGGGAAAGCAGACTGTTCGCATGACGGTGACTATCACCACTGAGCAGCGACAGCATTTACGGTCGCTGGCAGATTCCAGCGGATTCAACGCCTCGGAGCTTGTTCGTTATGCCCTGCTGCAGTTGTTTCGTAATCCCTGCATTTTTCTGTCAGCTGAAAACACAGACGATGGCTAGGACATATTTAGAAAGCCTGCTGGCAACCAGGACCGGCAGGCCAGAGGAAATAATCACGTCCTTTACTACCCACGATAGAGCGGGTGAGGACGGAAGGAGAATGAAATCATGCCGATTAAAGGAATATCAGACCAGCTTAGACTACCTCGCCTGGGCAAAATCAGGCTGGGGATAATGGTGAAAGGTAACAGGGAGCCATATCCTCAGCCGGTTGACTATTTTGTCTGCCCCGAGCCGGTGCGGAAGGTGTTTGGAGAAAAACCGCGGGAGCTTCCGGTAATGTTTCCATCGGAGGATGAGGAGAAGTGGGCATCCCAGTTCTATCGCTGCTATTCACGGTCGCAGGGGCTGGTTTGCAAGGGAGACGGACAGACGGCATCCGCCCTGGTGGATAAACACACCGGGCACCTTGCCCATAAATACTCGCATCGCACCGAAATTAAGGAAATTCACTGTAACCCTGAGAGTTGTCCTGCATATAGCAACGGGCGTTGTCGTCGGGTGATGAACCTGCAGTTCCTGCTTCCCGATGTGCCCGGATTGGGTATCTGGCAGCTCGACAGCTCCAGCTATCACAGTATCAGTAACGTGAACTCGGCAATCAGGTTGGTGAAGTCGCTTTGCGGTCATATTGCCATGATTCCGCTGCTGCTGAGGGTTATTTCTCAGCGGGCGCATCCCAACGGCGTTGGCAAAACGGTATATGTACTCTCACTGGATATGACAGGCACACTGGCAGGACTGATGAGGGGAGGCCAGCAGCGTTCAGGGAAGGTATCACTGCCTGCTTCGGATGAACAGGCTCCCGATGACCTTTTTCCCGATGAGATGCTGGAAGAGTTATCCGATTGCCGCGTGATAGCAAATGACTCTGCTTATAAAAGCATAAGCATAAACGATAATAATAATATAAGAGATAATATAAGCGTAAACAAAAGCTTAAGCTTAAGCTTAAGCAGAGAAAATACAATTTGCCATGGGGATGAAAAGGAGGTTTCGCCATGTGGCTCAAGCTAAAAGAAGGACAAAGTATGCAGGCATCTATCGACATCTCAACCATTAAAAGTGTTGCCAAACACTGGACAGGCAGCCGTCTTGAACCATGCCTTGGCGAGGGATGCCCCTGTTGTCTCAAGGGAATACCACGACGCTGGAGATACCAGGTCAGCCTCTTTGCAGATGGTGAGGAGCAGAGCTGGGAATTTGGAGAGGAATCGATGAAGGATATCCAGCGGATAAAACACGGCGATAACCGGGCACAGGTTACCATCACCCGCAGGGGGAAGGGAAAGGGTACCCGCTATAGAGTCCTTCAGGGTAACGCACAGGGCGATGAACAGGGGAAAGATGAAGCGGAGTTGGAGACTAAAGGTAGTACCCGGAAATTGCGCCTGGTAAATAAATATACCACCGGAAGATATGGCCACCTGGTCAGGAATTAGTGCATGAGAACGGATGGGACGTAGAGTTATT
>JAUUZT010000075.1 GCA_030589825.1 Dehalococcoidia bacterium | reverse complement strand
GCCTCAAACAGTGCAAATCCAGACATTGCATTTCTCTTCGTCTCAACTCATCAAGCAGCACATTAAAGAACTCCTTTTCCCTCTTCGGGTCTACTGCGAAGTCCAGATAATCACACACGTCACGGCTGCCCATAAAGCGAGCCACCCCATCCTCTATCAGCAGAGGGGCAATACCAATTGCGCAATTATCTTCCCTGACGTCTAAGATGATTGGTTCAATTCCTGCTCCGAAGTCCTGCCACCAAGTCTTCAACCAACAAGGTAAAGTAAAAAGGCAATTCCACTCCAGAGGTTGCCGGATATCTCTCGAAGACACAAGGCCATCAAGCTTTATAGTATTGATTTCATAGCTCATAGAAACTGCTATCAGCTTATCATTTTAGCTTACCTGAATCAATTCCCTCCTCCTCCCCATTGCCAGGGGCTACACATCTCTTAAGGAGGGGTTCCATCTTCTTTTCCTATAATTACCTACCCTTGCTAAGCGCTTCATTTTCATCACAGGAGATATTTGTTACCTATGTCATCAGTCTATTTTGTTGCCAATGTATCACCTTTATACCTCTGAGTACCCTCTCTCTTATAGGGAGAGGACTATTGTGAGAATACCCTTGTAATTCCTGCGAAAGCAGAAATCTACCCACAGGTGCTATAATGTTTTTCCTGGTTAACAGGAGATCACGAAATTCAGATGGCAAATAACAACACCAATTATCAAATAATTCAGAAGGAACTGAATGAACTGGCACTGGAGACCTTTAGGCTCTGGGACGAGGACCGCGTTGGTTTCCGCTGGAAACGCTACCTGCCTAATCACACGCAGAGGGTACGTGCTACATGCCTTGAACTGGGCAGGCGCGAGGGCGCTGACCAGCTTGCACTTTCATTTGCCGCAACCCTTCATGATATCACCAAGCCCTATGACGGAGAAATATATACGGATAGTGATGGTAAAAGGATACTTGACGAGAATGGATTCTGGAAAAATGAGGTGCTGATGCCTGCCCGTAGCAACATCGTTACCGAACTCTACGACAGCAACAATCTCTATGGCTCCATGCATCATATCTCGGGGGCGTTCATAGCCAGGAAATTACTTGAGAGATATTATCTGGAGCAAGGTTTCATAGATAACGTATCTTCAATCATCGCCGCCCATGTGAAGCCTCTAAAACTTACTCCAGAGGAATATAATCATGTCTATGGTAAGATAGAAAATAAAATCATCTACGACGCAGATACCATGGATGCTAACCTGGGCTACGTTGCTTTCTTTCGTAATATTCATATTCACGCCCCGATGCATCTCCAGAACGGGGGATTTAACATGGCGCAGTACATCACCAGCATTGAGCCATGGATCAATCGCAAACAAAGCTTCGCCGAAGGTATGTTAACCGGATTGGCTCGAGAGATGGGAAGAAAGAGACAACGGCGTAAACAGCAACTGTACCAGCAGTTTATTACAGAACAAAATAACCCTGAGCTAAACACGAAATATGGAATGCTTGGTGTTATTAACTATTTCGTAAGCCAGACCAGTGAACCAGACTTCAGCAAGGAAATGCTCCATCTCCAGCAAAACTGGATTCCTGAACGAGAGAAATGGATAGAGCAAGATTCACGTGGCTCTGTCTCAGAACAGGCCAGAAACAGCCTGCAACACGTCAGGGATTTCTGTAAAACCATCAGTGAAGAGGCCGCTGGCAGAAAATGAAAGAAAAAAGGTTAAGCATCATAGCTGATGACCTGACCGGTGCAATGGACAGTAGCGGTTACTTCGCCACTATGGGATTAAGCACCGTAGTGGTTCTTGACCACAATCCATCACGGATTACGGACGTGATGGTTATCAGCACCGACAGTCGCGGTGATGACCCGGACACAGCATCAAATAAAGTACGGAAGCTGTCATCGGAATTAAAGGATGACATAGTCTACAAGAAAATAGATTCCACACTGAGAGGAAATATAAGTGCCGAGCTGATGGCAGCGATGGATAGCCTGTCCTGTGAGAAAGTAATAGTGGCTCCAGCCTTCCCTGCAATGGGAAGAACAACCCTAAATGGTATGCTGCTGGTAAATAACACGCCTGTGTCAGAAACACAGTTTGCCAATGATCCTGTAAACCCGGTAACTGAGTCCCATATACCACGTATGCTGGAACAATCGATTGGATATCCTGTAGGTATGATATCACTTGAAAATATCACTGCCGGTGCCGAATTTCTGTATCACGAGTTCTCTAACCGGTCAGAAAGGGTCCTGGTCTGTGATGCTGTTGAACAATCTAACCTGCATACTATCGCCAGTGCTTCAGCTATGGCAAGGGCAAACTGGCTGCTATGCGGGTCAGCAGGACTGGCTCGAGAGCTGTGCAATTTCCCCATTAAGAAGTCTAAAGCTAAGTCACTAAAGGTATCAGCCAACGAACCCCGTGGGGCTGCGCTACTGGCTGTCGGCAGTCGGCATCAGATTAGTGCCACACAACTCCGCAAGGTACAAAACGAACTGGATATCCCTATACTGGAGATGAAAATCGGATTACCAGCCGACATCCAGTCATATACAACCGAGATGGACCAAACCTTGCTGGAAGCCAGAGACCTGCTCAGGCAAGGAAAAACCGTTGCCGTCACCTCTACTTTCTCTCAGTACATGCCTGCATTAAAACGGTCTGTATCCGGCATACTGGCAGACCTCGTGGCGGATATATTAAGCATCCAGGATATAGCCGGGCTTTTCCTCTGTGGAGGCGACACTGCCTTAGAACTATGCAGGCGGCTTGGTATAGGCGCTATACAGGTCCAGGGGGAAGTGGAGACGGGAGTGCCTGCCGGTAAATTCAGTGATATCCACGGCAATTATACCAGGCTGGTTACCAAGGCTGGTGGCTTCGGAAGCGAAGATGCTATAATTAAAGCCATATCATATCTTGAGAGGGGGTATTTATTGTGAATCAACAGAAACCTTTACTGGCTATCACCATGGGCGACGCCGCTGGTTCAGGAGCCGAGTTAATTACCAAGGCAATGATAGAACCTGAAGCGAGAGATATCTGTCGTCCGGTAGTAATTGGAGATGCCGCTGCCATGCGAGTCGCCCTTAAGATTACAGGAACGCCCGGCGAGATACGCGGCATACGAACCTTGGACGAGGCAAAGTTTGAAAAAGGCATCCTCGATGTCATAGACCTGAAAAATCTGGACCTCACCAAGCTGAAATATGCGACAATAAGTGCTATGACGGGTAAAGCTGCCTTCGAATATATCGCTATGGCAATCGACCTTGCCCTTGCAAAAGAAGTAGACGCCATGGTTACCTCTGCTATAAACAAGGAATCTCTGAACATGGGTGGCTATCACTATGACGGGCACACCGAGATACTGGCCGATAAGTGCAAGGTGACTGATGTATGCATGATGCTTACCTCTCCTAAACTACGCATATCACATGCAACCACGCATGTCTCGTTGCGCAAGGCTACCGAGATTATCACTACAAAACGAATAGCTACTGTAATCCGTCTCACCGATAGTGCTACACGGCAGATGGGAGTTGCCAGCCCAAGCATCGCCGTGGCGGGTCTGAACCCACATGCTGGCGAGCACGGCCTGTTTGGAGACCAGGAAGAAAAGATAATTTCCCCTGCCATCAAGCAGACAAGCGAGGAGGGCATTAATGTAACCGGCCCTTATCCTCCAGACTCGGTATTCTACCGGGCATCGCAGGGGCAGTTTGATGCGAATGTCGCCATGTATCATGACCAGGGGCATATTGCCATCAAGATGCTGGGCATATTGGATGGGGTCAATGTCACTCTGGGATTACCCATCATTAGAACATCCGTTGACCATGGTACCAACTTCGGTAAAGCGGGCAAAGGCACTGCCGACCCAAAGAGCCTGGTAGAGGCAATCAAGCTTGCAGTTCTTATGAGTCACAACCGAAAATAACACCACAATAGCTTTTATATAACAGCATACTCCCGAGATTGTAGAAGGAGGAAAGCAATGAGCATATTGGATAAATTCAGCCTTGAGGGGAAATTAGCCCTGGTTACAGGCTGCAAGCATGGAATAGGAAAAGCTATGACCATGGCTCTGGCTGAGGCCGGTGCTGACATAATCGGGGTCAGTCTTACACTTGAGGAATCTGGTAGCGATATTGAGAAGGATGTCAAAGCCTTGGGCCATAGTTTCCACGGGTACCAGTGTGACTTCAGTAAAAGGGATGCTACCAAACGATTCATCAATCGAGTCAAAGCTGACAATCCTCCCATAGACATCTTGTTCAGCAATGCGGGCACGGTACTGCGAAGCCCTGCGGTGGAATATCCCGACGATTACTGGAATACCATAATTGAGATTAACCTCAATTCCCACTTCATCCTCAGTCGCGAGTTTGGAAGAGATATGGTAGCTCGTGGCTCGGGGAAAATAGTCTTCACCGCCTCAATGCTGACCTATTCAGGGGGAATCACAGTGCCCAGCTACGCAGCCAGCAAAGGTGGCATAGGCCAACTCACCAAGGCACTGGCAAATGAATGGGCTGCTCACGGTGTAAACGTTAACGCTATCGCTCCCGGCTATATTGAGACGCGGAATACAGCACCGTTGCAGGGCGACCCGGTGCGTAGCAAGACTATCCTCGACCGTTTACCGGCAGGCAGATGGGGTGTCCCCGACGACCTGAAGGGAACCGCCGTCTTTCTTGCCTCTGCAGCATCTGATTACCTGCATGGCACCATAGTAAACGTCGATGGTGGCTGGATGGCTCGCTGATTTACAGGCTAATTAACCCGTTGTATTTCATATTAGCCTGATAGCTCTGACAGTTTTTCATATCTGTAATTCCAATTTAATATGCTCATGAAAGCTCAGAGACTACAATTTACTTCAGCTATCGCAATTCATATTCAGTTGCACTGAATTCCTCGCTACTATAAACTTATAGCATCGTGAATAAGAATATTCGTTCAGTTATCATCGGAACAGGTTGTCATATACCTACTATAAAAATTACCAATGACGATTTTCTCGATAACGATTTTCTCGATAACGACGG
>JAUUZT010000105.1 GCA_030589825.1 Dehalococcoidia bacterium | reverse complement strand
TCCAGCTCACCCGTCATGGCGCTTATGAGTTCAACTACCGGGGTGATGGGAACCCCGAGGGGTATTTCTCCGGGTAAGAGGGATGGAATGTCAGGATTAGGACTCACGTAAACACCTCCAACCAGTTCATAAATGCCAGAGCTGTCAAAGAATATTTCAAACCCGGGCTCCTCAAAGGCAAGCCCCCAGGGAACAAGCCCCATGTGGGCCTCGTAAGGGAATTCACCCACGTGACCGATCTTGCACGGTTGACCTATATATTCAGCCCTGTCACCAACACGTGCAGCGTCGTGGCTTCGCCACGCATACTCAAAATTGTATCCAGCCGGCATTCCCCAGTCGGTAATAAGCACGGCAACCTTATCTTCGACCTGGGCTATTGTCGTGTATGGTACAAACAACATCAGTGCAATAAGAATAAACATTACTCTACGCATTTTCATTCCTCCTTTTATTTGAGTGTTTGTTGATAAACAAAAAACTGCCGTGTACTATTCTAGTGAATATACATTCGGCAGTCCAGCCTTCTATTAAAACCATTTCCTTAAAGCACGTTACTAATCAGATTCAACATCCGCAATAGAACTGTGGCTTTCCGTCCCCTGATTGCTCAGGGTTTGGCTTTTCGATATATTGCAAATATGAGTAAATCAAAGATGGGATCTAAGGTCAAGTGTTTTTTACGGAACTTCCTTTATGGCATGAAATGTAATAGAACACGCCATTTACCTCATGAATTGATTAAATCTGCTACATTAAATCAGAAATTAATTAATTTAGCTTAAAAGAAGCTTTTCCCCAAGGCAAAGATTTTTTCCAACACCTTGGATTTTTTGCTGATATCTCCTATGTCCCTCACATCTGTCACATGAATCTTTTCTACAACCCCCATCATATACTCGTTGCTTAAATATTTTTCAATGTCTTAAATATCATCCGAATGGATGTTCCTTGTCACTACCAGGAGGTCATCTTTATTGCTATCTCAAGCGGGTCACCTGCATAATTTACAGTCTTTATGGACATGTTATAACCAGACTTGAATACCATGACCATATATATTCCCTTAAGCTGGAAACGCTTTTCAATATTGAACCAGCCTCCCATATTGGTTTTCTTAAGCGCAGGAAAGCCAGGCCCGATAACCATCACCAGGGCACCCTCTACCGGATCGCCTGTGTCCTCATCACTTGCCTGGCAGCAGAGGAAGGAAGGTTTACCATAGAGTGCACCTTTAATGTCCCCAGGAGTTCCGGGAATGTGTCCTCCACCCTCATCCGGCAGCACATCATTGTCGTCAGGTGCGTTGGTATCTCTCCAGGTAATGAGGAACCTCTCCATGAGGGGACTATAGGCTATATAAGGATATCCTTGATCACCCGAATCGGTACATATGGGAATTTCATCTCCTGCCGGTTTACCGGATTCATTCAACCAACTGGCATATATGTCAGAATCGCCATTCCGGGTATCGTACCACGCAATAAAGTACTGTTTCTTCTCTTGCACATAGACGAATTGGGGGTAGCCTTGATCTCCTGGGGCATCGACAATGACGAAATTGTCCCCTGCGGGAGTCCCGTCTGACTGGAAAATCCTTCCCACTAAAGCAGCGCCATCGAACGAGGGTCTGACGTCTCTCCAGACGGCGAGGAGCTCATTCCTGTCAGGATTGTATGCGAGCTTCTGAACCCTCTGATCTCCCGCATCGGGATCTCCAAAGTCATCGATCATGGGGAATTCTCTTATCTGGTCTCCCTCACGGTTAAGTAACGCCCCGTAGATATCACTCGGATCCGCCATACCGCCCACATTCCTGAAGTCTTCCCAGTTGATCATATAGGTATCCTCGATGGAGTTATAGGCCACCTGGGGGTTGAACTGTGTTCCCTGGGAACTGCCAATCATAAACGGGCCTGTGATTACATCACCATTCACATCCAGAATGAAACCAAGGTTATCCAGAGTTTCGGTATTGCTAACAACGTGTTTGTCATTGTATGCTGCAAGATATTCCTGTCTGGTAGGATTGAAAACGATGGTTGGATGGCTTATATTGTACGGACTGTCATAGAGAAGGTTCGGTCCATAGAGATACTCTCCTGAGCTGTTCAATCTACCTATGTAACCGCTCTGCCCTATAAACACGAGCCCTGTGGTGAATGTCACCATGTACTCGTTGGTATACATATTATGGGCAAGTTTTGGAAGGGTTTTCCAGCCCGGCTCAGGTGGGCTGAGGACAAAGGGGTCTCCTGTAAGTGCACCTTCCGGGGAAACTATCTGGCCGTCGATGCCGTCATGACTGATCGTATCATCTTCCTCTAGTTTACCGCCCGTGTGCCAGACGGCCATAAAGTTGTTATCGATAGGGTTATACTCAACAAAGGGAAACCACTCATGGCGAATAGTGGCACCGATTGCGATATCCGGTTCGAGGATTTCCATATTATCTGCCCGGCACTCTGTACAGACGTCAGGTGATGCAAGGCATATAACGGTAAAAATAAATGCCACACACCAGAGAAATGCTTTCTTTTTCATTTTTCCCCTCCTTTTTTAAATGAGATTAATAAAATAGAACCCCTCCTTACTTCTGGATTGCTTCCATTATGGTCTTAACTGCTGCTTCTGTCCGGTTTTCCCTGCCGGTACCGCTCAGATTGCCAAGGATCGAACCGGTAAAAATGAGAGTGGTGGGTTTTGCCGCACTGCCTTTATACACAGGTGGATTGCTGGTGCAATTATCAGGGTCCTCAAGACAGCCAGGGTAACTGGGCCAGCCCGTTTCGTCATACACCTTTACGGTAAAGTATTCCTCGTCAATGTCACCTAGGTTGTAGTCCGAACCGTCTTCATCTAAATCACCGCGTACATAAAAAGGGTCGCCATCGTATATATTATTTCCCAGTGTTTCACTCCTCATGCCGTAAATACTGTCCGACGATTCGCTGGGGATGTAGAGGCCAACGATAATATAATCGAAATTATCTGTTCCATTATCTATGATCTCTCCCATGGAATTAACGTAGCGGCCATTTATGGAATCATCAATTATCTCTCCGAGACTGATCACCTCACCGAACGGTTTATCAGGACTGGGAGCATCGTCCCCTCCCTCGGAAAATTCAGCTGGACCATGCGCTACCTCGAACTCCCCTGACCATGAGAAGTCGTTCTCAATGCGGGTAACTAAACGCTGCCCTGCCTCCTCACTCCCTGTGAAGTAACAGTCGCACTCTTGCGCATTCATGTATGCACCATAAAAGCCATGTGAGGGGAGTACAACTTTTAATGAGGCTCCCTCTGGTATGTTGTATTTACTGACCGTATAGTTTAGCATATCGAGTCCCGTTAACGCATATTCTTCAAAACGGTTGTCCGGAGGAGCAAAATTGAGCACTATGGCGGGATTAATTTCTTCGACCAGGTGTTTTACCAGAGGGAATGGATGTTTCCAGTGCGTATCCCACGGTTTGTCTGCAAGATAGGCATTCAGGTCCTCCTGTGTTTTAGGCCCTGCTCCATCCGTTATATCTTCCACGCATTCCTTGAATGTCTTGCCGGGTATCGCACTGATTCCTTCGCCATTTTCATCATACCACTCATGACCGTACTGGGTTAAGTTAGTAAAGGATGAATTGGAATGATAGACAATAATGCGGTCAACTCCCTCTTCATTTATGAGTTCATCAATGGCGGTTTCCGTGCTGTCGGCAATGAGATCAGGATTTTCGTATGGATCTAAATTTTCCATGTAGCATTCCCACCCGTGACGGAAAGCAAATTTATACTCAGGCATTAATTCCTCAAGTCTGTCTTTGATATTTAAGAGCTCGGTGCTATCCGGGGAGTAGCCCGGGGCGTCGTTTCCGTACCACCACTTTACAATCATTTCTCTGTGGGGATTTTTATAGCCTGGCAGGCGGTAGTGCCAGTCCATGCGGGAAAAGGACATCAACTCCAGAAAATCTGCAATCCCAATCCCGGCGGCGTCAGGGTCATCAACGACAGGCCCCGCTATTTCTTCTTCGGTTACTGGGTCAATGGTGCTTGTGCCCAAGCTGATTAAATGACAGATGGAAATCTGTGGGTAGCAATCTGTAAGATAAGACCCGTCATCCTTATGATCTAGGATAGGGTGCACCGGGTAGGTGCCCGTATATTCGTTACAGAATGCGTCTATCGGTGTCCCATCATCCACTCCGCAAATGGCTGCTTCAGCCTCATTTGCATAGTGGATGATAGTATAACAGGTATCTCCCTCAAGGAAACCTCCGGCAAAAAAACCGGGTGGGAAAAAATCAAAGAGATTTCCGAAAAAGGGAACAGCCCAGTCAATCTCGTGATCTTCAGGTGTGCCTACGTCGATAAACAGTATTCCGAT
>JAUUZT010000184.1 GCA_030589825.1 Dehalococcoidia bacterium | reverse complement strand
GTTATCATCACAACACCTAGGTGATTTACCACCGGGACTATTACGGAGTATGAGCTTTAACAATTTCGACCATAAAAGATTAGAACTGCCTCTAGAACAACGTCAGAACCTAAGGCAATCGCTCAGCATCGCAAAAGACTTCGCTAAAAATCCAGAAGGCTGGCTTATACTTCAGGGAGTAAACGGATGTGGTAAAACCCACCTGGCAGCATCTATAGTCAATTACAGACTAGCACAAGGTTCATCTAGCTTCTTCATCTTTGTTCCTGATTTACTAGATTACTTACGTTCTTCATTCAATAACAATAGCAAAATACCCTATGATGAATTTTTTAATATCGTTAAAGAAAGCCCATTGCTGGTACTTGATGATTTTGGACAGCAATCATCTACTCCATGGGCACAAGAAAAGTTATACCAACTAATCAATCATCGTTATAATCTAAGACTCCCAACGGTTATCACTACATGCCTATCACTGGAGGAAATAGAAACAAGGATAAGTTCTCGTTTTGTAGACCCCAAATTGAGTCTCGTATTCAACATCATCGCACCTGATTATCGAGGCGATATCGGCGACAGGTAAAGTTATTGTTATCGCCAGACCAGAGCATATTATGCAATCAGCTTTCGAACTATATGCTATCTAATAAATAATTTGCTTTGTTGGAGGTTATCATACAATGAAAATTACAGATATTAGGGGCATACCTCTCTCTATCCCTTTAAAGGAGGATCCTGCTATCTCTTCAGGCTCTATTTCATCTATGGCATCAGCTAAGGCTAGTTCATTTCATGTTCTGGTAATAATTCAAACAGATGAAGGCATTACCGGTTATGGAGAAGCTTTTCGTTTCACTCCAGGTGTAGTCTGTAAATTTATTGAGGAGTCCCTAAAACCTCTTCTTCTGAATAAGAATCCTCTATATATTTCAAGATTATGGGACCTTATGTTTAAGACAACCTTTCGCTATGGTAGAAAAGGATTAGCAATTCAATGTATTAGTGGAGTAGAAATAGCCTTATGGGATATTCTTGGTAAATATAGAAATCTTCCTATCTATGAGATGTTGGGAGGATTATGTCGAGATAAGGCTAAGGCTTATGCTAGCCTGCTACGTTATAACAGCCCTGAAGATGTATCCAGAGCAGCAATGGGTTTCGTGGAACAGGGCTATTCAGCTATAAAATTACATCAAACTGACGTTGAGTCGGTTAAGGCAGTACGAAAAGTAATCCCTGAGGACATTACACTGATGTTAGACGTCAATGGTATTTGGTCCCCTAGAGAAACATTGGAAAAAGTCAAGGAATTGGAACCATATGGGCTTTTATGGTTGGAAGAACCAGTATGCCCAATGGATGATTATGATGGGTTGGCTTATGTAACAGCTAATAGTAGTATCAGGATTGCTGCAGGAGAGAATGAATATACCCATTATGGTTTCAGGGAAATGATAGAGAAACGATCTGTAGATATTCTACAACCCGATGTCATTAAAGCCGGTGGATTACTGGAATGTCGTAAGATTCTGACTCTTGCAGAGACATGGAATCTACAGCTTATTCCTCATTCCTTTTGTTTTGGTCCAGGGATTGCAGCTACCCTACATTTTAGCCTGAGTAATATGAGAAGTGAGTATATTGAGATAAATGCCGTACCCCTTGAACAGTCTTATATACAGCCGCCTCTGCGACCAGAGAATGGATACTTGATGCCAACAGGGAAACCAGGGCTGGGTATCGAGATAGATGAGGACGTAATCAATAATCATCCTTATATCGACTAATAAATATATTTCTTATATTGCAATCGCTAGATATGACTGTTAAAATAACCAATAATTAAACTGAGAATTTAGCATGGTTGAGTCTGAAGTTCTAGTCCTTAACCAAAGTTATGAGCCTCTCAATCTTTGTCGTGTTCGACGAGCAGTGGTATTGGTTTTTCGAGGAACAGCCGAAGTCATTGAAAACGGCAGAGGGGAGATTCATTCTGGTATGCAAGCGTTCACCATACCTTCGGTAATTCGTTTAGTTTATCGAGTTAAGCGTCCACGCCATCACAGAAAACTAACCAGATTAGAGGTTTTCTATCGCGATAAATTTACCTGCCAGTATTGTGGCAAACATGGAATAGACCTCACACTTGACCACGTTATACCAAGACGGCTTGGAGGTAAACATTGTTGGGAAAACGTAGTTAGCGCCTGCAGTCAATGTAATCGAAAGAAAGGTGGACACCTGCTAGAAAATGCAGGAATGAAATTACTGAAACAACCATTAATGCCCTTTAATGATGGCTTCTATATCCCCTATAGCTACGCCAACAGCCATGACGAGTGGCAAAAGTACTTATCTTACTACCAGTCCAATTGATCAATGGTCAATTGATGATAAACTTCGCTATCGATCAGTTTCACTTTAACAGTCTCTTCAAGTAAGTTAAGCCCAGTAACTTTACCTTCACCAAAAGAAGTTTTCACCAACTGACGCAACTTTGGCATTTTCTTTAATACCATAGCATATTCCTGGTTTTCATAGGTAAGACAACATAATAAGCGACCGCAAATACCTGATATCTTAGTCGGGTTTAGACTCAAACCCTGTTGCTTAGCCATTTTAATTGAAACTGGACAGAACTCTTTTAAAAATGCCCGACAGCAAAGTGTCAACCCACATTTGCCGATTCCCCCAAGTAATTTTGCCTCATCTCTAGGACCAACTTGTCTCAACTCCACCCGAGCTCTAAGACATCTACCTAATTTACCTACCAGATTACGAAAATTAACTTTCTCCTTAGCACTAAAAAATATCAAAAAATTGCCCTTGGCTGGGTTATATTTAGCCAAGATAATCTTCATCTCTATTTTCAATTGCTCCACAATTTTCTTTCCTTCTGTTAGAGCTTCTTTTTCTTTTCGCAGACAGACTTCCTCAATGTCTTTATCAGTAGCTTTTCTAGCCACAGCCATTAATGGTTTATAATTTTCATCGTTCTGCCCTTCATCTTTAAATCCATCAACAGTGACAACCCTGGCCAGTTCCAAGCTATGACAAGTATCTACCATTATAAAATCATCAGCTTTCAAATCAATATCATCAGTGTCATATTGAACAGTATTAATGATATTAAAAATACGAACCTTAATTATTTTATTCACAATTCGCCTCACTTAGCTAATACCGTTATTCTAGGCATATTAATCATAAGCGATTCAAAT
>JAUUZT010000150.1 GCA_030589825.1 Dehalococcoidia bacterium | reverse complement strand
GTGCCAGCAAATATAGCGGCGGGTATTTCTACACTAGAGGAGAAATCACTGGGTGCTATTGTGAAAGGAGGCACCTGCCCCATCAAGGGAGTGCTTCGTTACGGCGAGAAACCTCCCCATAGAGGGTTGTTTTTTGTGGACAATTGGCAGGACCCAAACAGCATTTTCCCGGGCTATGTGGCTGCTGGTGCTAACGTTGTTCTGTTGCAACTGGGTTTTGGTGGAGCGCTTAAGCATACTATACTGCCACCAACACCGACTGTAGTGGTTCCAGACGTAGCAACTACGGCAAATCACAAGACTTATGCTGCCTGTGGAGAGAGCATAGACTTTTACTCTGGTACAGTAATAGAGGGTAGTGAGTCTATTGGACAGGCTGGTGAGAGACTATGCGAATTGGTCAGGCAGATTGCTTCTGGTACTGTTACCAGGTCAGAGACGTTGAAATTTCAAGATGTATCGCAGTGCTTTTTAATGGATGCAGGTTTTTAGATAATACTATTAAGAGGGACATGTATATTTCGTATATGGTGAATTTGTTATCATAAGCGAAGGCATTATATTTTAACTTAGCAGTAAAAGAAAAAATGCAGGTAAAGGAGGAGACTATAGATGACTGATAACAAGGAGATGCTCAAGGGGTTTACGGACCATAGCTATGGGCCATGGAAGAAACAGAAGGATTGGAAAGCGCCGGTATGTGTTGCAAAGGCGGAGGGCGTCCACCTATATGACGAGGATGGTAAGCCTTATATTGATTTCTCGTCGCAGTTTATGTGTTCAAACCTGGGGCATGGTAACAAGGCGATAATTGATGCTATCCACCGACAAGCTGATGAACTGGTCTATGTGGCTCCTGTATTTGCCCATAAATCCGGGGAGAGGGCTACTGCGGCATTGATGTCAGTTATGCCAGAGGGATTGAATAAATTCTTTTTTTCAACTTCAGGTAGCCTGGCAAATGAATCAGCGGTGCAGATTATCAGGCAATGTATGTCACCGAGTCATAAGATAATTGCACGTTATCATTCATATCATGGTGGAACTGCGTCAGGAATGACGCTGACAGGAGGGCCGAGACACAGGTTTGCTGAGCGAGACCGTTATGGAATAGAAGGGGTGATTTTTGCTCCTGATGCCTACTGTTATCGTTGCCCGTTTGGACAGAAATATCCTGAATGTAATATTCGAT
This sequence comes from Dehalococcoidia bacterium, assembly GCA_030589825.1. GTDB lineage: Bacteria > Chloroflexota > Dehalococcoidia > GIF9 > AB-539-J10 > JAUUZT01. The sequence continues at coordinate 2,466 of JAUUZT010000150.1, read as the reverse complement.
GTGCGGAGTATGTTGACCACATGATAAAAGAAGAGGGAAATGTGGCAGCTGTGTTTATAGAACCGGTGGTTGGTACTAATGGAAAGCAAGTACCCCCACCTGAGTATTTACCAAGGCTACGACAGATATGTGATGAAAACGGAGTGTTGCTGGTGGTAGATGAGGTAATGAGCGGATGGTATCGTACAGGCCCCGCTTTTGCTGTAGATAACTGGAAGGTTAAACCTGATATATTGACTACTGCCAAGGGATGCACCGGTTCTTATACTCCAGTAGGGATCACGGCAACAGGTGGGAAGGTCACAGATTATTATGAGGATAACATGATTTATTTTGGATTCACCTATACAATGCACCCGCTGATGATGGCAGCAATTCCAGCGGCAATTTCTGAATACAGCAAGTTACAAGCCAGTGGAATACTGACGAGGGTGAGCAAATATCTACAAATGAGATTATATGAATTGCAGGAGAGGCATGAATGTATTGGTGATGTGAGAGGAATCGGTCATTTTTGGGCACTGGAACTGGTGAAAAACCGAAAGACCAGGGAACTTTTCAACGTCAAGGCTGACAAGTTTTACAAGAAGCTGTTGGCTGACCGAATTGCTGCAGAGGCGTTGAAGAAGGGGATGTTTATTATGAGCTGGTATGACCACTTGACTGTGGCTCCACCGTTGATAATTACAGAGGAGGAGGTTGATGAAGGTATAAAGATATTGGATGAGGTGCTGGAAATAGCGGACAAGGAAGTGGAGCACACTGGAATTCCTGGCTCAAGGAGCAGCGAAGAATTCATCAAGTCATTACCCTTATAATCACTGTAATAAATAGCGGAATAGATTTATCGGTATTGGTTTTTATGGAAAGAAAAATATCTGCCATAGAGGTGTCGCTATGAGAATACCACTCTGGGAGATACTCGCAAGGTCAAAGAAGGGGCCGATAATAGAGGAAAAGCAGTTTGACCTATCCATATTCAGGAAGGGGCAGGAACTGCAGCAAAAGTATGGAATCGAGTACAACACTGAACAGCCCATCGATGTTAGTGGAGAAATGGCGGACAGGGTTTTTCACGCGGGAGTGGAGTTCTTTCTCAGTATTGGAACGTACTGCGTAAATACACGGCGTATTATCAGGATTAGTGAGCAGGAATTACTGGATGAGCTTGCTGTTTGCCCTCAGCAGATAGAGCTCGGACAGGGTGAAGACAGGGTGGCTTTAATACATCGTGATGTTGAAGGGAAGCAGGAACCAATTGTGGTTGCCGGGATTCAAACGGCGCCTTTCAGTAATGAAGAGATGATGTTTACCATTAGTAAAGGATGTGCAATGGATCGGTGTGTGGACGGAATATGGGGGGGTATCCTGCTAAAAATTGAGAATAAATATGATGTGATAGCAGGTGCTCCTAGCGAAATATACCAGTATCGAAAGGTTGCTGAGATATTACGCAAGGCCGTGGCAGCAGCCGGAAGGCCGGGAATGATAACCATTAATAATGCCCCTACGAGCGGTGCTACTATAGCGATGTTCAGTGAGGAAGAAGGCCTGCGTAAATCCGATGGCATTATGGTCACTGGTATGTCTGAATGTAAGCTAGCCTATGATGATCTTGACAGGTCTGCTTTCGGGTTGGCTATGGGGATGCCAATACATGGTGCGCACAGCTCGGTGTTGGGAGGATTTTCGGGTACTCCTGAGGGAGCAGCAATAACCGCTGTTGCGGCGACATTACAACTTATCTGTATACAGAAAACAGATTGTACACGCGTTGGGGTAACTGAAGCAATGGTGAAGAGCCGTGTTACCAGGAAGGAATTATGGGCAGCAGGCACAGCCATTCAGGGATTGAGTCGGAATACAAAACTTATTCTTGATGGCTCGATAGGGGATCATCCGGCGGCGGGACCAGGAACAAAACAGTATTTGTATGAATCAGCCGCTGGCCATATCGTGTCGACTGTGAGTGGGGCTCATTCCACTGAAGGGACACGAAAATTTGTGGTGGGTAGTACTCCTGACTATGGCACCCCACTGGAATCACGCTGGATGGGAGAGGTGTGCAAATCGGCAGCAGGTATGGACCGTTCAAAAGCGAATCGTATTGTAAAATATCTGCTGGAAAAGTACGAGGGTAGGCTGAAGGATGCACCTGAGGGCCAGACTTTTAAGCAGTTATATGACCAGGAAAAAATGGAGCCGGTAGCACAATACAAGGAACTATATGAACAGGTAAAAGAAGAGCTGATAGGATTAGGCTTATCTTTTAAAAACAAGGAAAGGTAATGGAGATTTCTGTTTTGACTCTTCTTGAGAAAAGCAGCCCTGTGTGTGGGTCAATTCTGGAAAAAGACGAGGTTATTAGGAATTGCTGAGGTTTTAGCTATGAGTGTGACAGGACTAACTGGTAAGGTACAGACTGTACTGGGGTTGATTTCACCTGATGAGATGGGAGTGACATTG
>JAUUZT010000038.1 GCA_030589825.1 Dehalococcoidia bacterium | reverse complement strand
GGCAGCTTTTATATCTTTTGCTCGTTTCCATTTTTCCGCAGGTGATATCCCTGCATCTTTAGCAGATATTTTCTTTGTTTTTCCAATCCCAGCCTTAGTAGTTGTAATTACTTTCCCATTCTCAAATATAGTGACTTCGCCCTTATCACTTGTTGATATATTATATTTCTTTATTTCCCTTGCGGCTGTCTTCCCAAGTTTTTTATATTTAGCGACAACCTCAGCGCCCGTAAATACCTTCCCCGTTGCAGGATTTATTTGTTTTATCTGTGACTCAAAATATGATGGAAATTCAGTGGGTTTTTCAGGACGTTCAGCTTTTAATACTTGAGCCATGCTTAATCGTTTCCTTAATTCTCTTTCGGGTTTTTCATGTTCTCGCTTCTCTTTCTTTTCACTGGCTAATCTTCTTTTTTCTACAGAAGATGCCCCTACTCCAGACATCACTTTTCCTATCCGTCCCTGTGGTGTATCCGGCGCTATTGCATGCGAAAGAGCCCCGGCAAGTGTAACAAATTGATCTGTAGTCATTTTGCCCATAAACTTTCCGCCACCCCAATCTTTTACGGTTTTTTTCACAGGTGGCGGCCTACCCTCTTCTGGAGCATTTATTGCCATATTGGACAAACCGGGTCTTTTTAACGATGGTTTTGTTATGGGCATTGAAGGCGTAGTTCGTTCCTTGCCAAACAAATTGCGTGCAAGCAAACGTGTAGGGCCTTGTTGTTTTTTTGCTGCACCTTGAGACCCCTCGTTTAATATGTTTCTTAAACTATACAACCCTGAATCTCTTTTCCTGCTTAAATTATTCATGAAACTCACTCCCTTGCAACTTATTCCAAAAGCATTATCGCTACTCCCACAATAAATCCAACAACGCCACCGATTAAAGCTCCGTAGGGGCCTCCAATAGAGGAACCAAGAGAAATTCCAGTAACAGTATAACTACAAACAAGAAGTCCCTTAGAAACAGCCGATCTTTCAGCAGCTCTTTTCTTCATTGCCGTACTGGCTCTTGTTAAAGCCGCCAATGCCGCTCGATTATATTCTAAAACATTGAAAGGCCATAAAGAGTTCTCTAACTTTTTTCCATAATTAGTTTCATTAACAGTCATTTTGGACATAAGATAAAGCTTCAGATTGAACGCATGGAGAGTCACTACATTTTTATTCCAATCCAAAGAAGTCTTCCATCTGTCTGATACGAGATGGATTAAACGGTGTTTCAGGTCACTGCTAATCTTGGCTAATGCTTTAATCCGTTTATTTTCTATATTAGACTTGCCTATAACAAACGAACTGCTTGTAACGGCATTTAAACCTCTTAAGGCACTTAAAAATGTTGGCAAAGTTTTGGCTGTAATATCCAAGTCTATCATAGATGCTTCAGCTTGAATGTAAGGATTTATTTCAGATTCCGTTATGGTTTCTCCAAAAATCTTTTTATATATGACATCAATATCCAGCGCCGCCATAAACTTGCCGAACATATCGTAAAGGGACGGGAAATCACTTAGAATATAACCAGCGCCAAGAAAAATACCCTCGATTTCTAAGGCGCTACTCGTAGATGGAGGACTATTGATTACCTGGTCTCGATGATATGCAGATAACCACAACATATCGTGATGTTTTTCTTCGATATAAGGAGCGTATCTGATTTCTATTTTTTCATTTTTACTACTGCTCATAAAGAAACCTTAATATGTTAAAGCTGCCGCAATTCCAAGAGCAGCACCTATACCGGCGCCCCACCCAGCACCACCAGACGAAGCAGCGGTGCCAGTTGCCGCATTTGCGGTTGTCGCAGGTGCTATAGAGCCACCTATCATAGCACCGGTGGCGGCACCAGATAAAGCTCCACTGAGAACCCTGGCTGTTGTTGAAGAACCTGCGGCATTCGTGGTGGTAGTTGTTGCGCCCTGTAAAGCCCCCAATGCTGCCCTGTTATATTCAAGTACCGTAAACGGCCAAAGCTTATTTCGAGCTTTAAAACCATAATTAACCTCATTGGTATCAATATCGGCAGAAATATAGAATTTTATAATTTCAGCATAGGTACATACAATATTTTTATTCCAATCAAGATGAGCTACCCAGCGATCCCTAACCACCGGAATCAGATTATATTTTAACTCCGCCCTGAATTTTTCTAATGCCTTTACTCTGGTTTCTTCGATTAAAGCCTTGCCAATCACAAATGAGCTTGCAATTACTGAATTAACATCCCTTAGCCCTACTTGAAGCCTTGGAAGTGAATTAACCTCTATATCATCTTCCATAAGAGATGCTTCCGCAGATACCAGGTTATTAACCTCTGGAGAGTTTACGGTATCTTCAAACAACTGGCTATATAAAGCATCTACATCCAAACCAGCCATAAACTTTCCGTACATATCGTAGAGAGATGGAAAACTGGATATAGTATAACCTGCGCCAAAAAAAGCATCGTTAATAGAAAGATCGCTATACCCGGAAAATGGTGAACTATTTATGGTCTGGTCTCGATGGTAGGCAGCCAGCCATAAGAAGTCGTGATGCTTTTCTTCAATATAGCTGGCATATCGGATTTCCATTTTTTCGCTTGCACTACTACCCATGATAAACACCCTCAAGATTCAACTCAAAAGACCTATGAACTTCTTTAAATCCCACAAGCTGACCAAGTTGCATGATTTTCTCAGTACAAGTATCAAAAGTAATTGACTTGCATTTGGCTTTTTCAGCAAATTGTCTTATGAATTCATATTCAACTTCCCAATCACGGTCAGGCACTTTCCTGAATGAATATAAGGTTTGAATATGAAGATAATTATCTAACGTAATCTTGTTTTTTTCTATCTTCGTGATCATCAAAGCAATAAGAACTCGTTTTTCATCAAGCCTTACAAAGCATTGAGCCTTGTCACTAAGAAGTGAATGAAGAAGATTATTAAGATATAATTGTCTTATATCAGAACTAACCTCATTGACCTGAGTCTCGCAGAATTTAATTGTTTCCCAAAAAACAGGAATTTGAGCTGGTAATATCTTGATAATCAATGGCTGCAAACCTCTCCGTTTATTATTATAGAATCGACCTCAAAATACTCGTAAACAGTTGATCTAACTCTAACTCTCACCTCTTGCGCCATCACTGGAATAAATGCCATCCCCCTGGAATCTACAGTGTGCCAGTCTGTCGTCACAAAAGACACTGCTTTATCAATTCGATAATCAATAGCGGCCTCAAGGGTTTCTGTTAAGTCAGTCCCGACCTCTATGCTATAGATGTTTTTGTTCTTTCTCGTTCTAAAATCATAGATATCCGTACAAATCTCAAAATCAGGGATAGTTACTGCCGCCGGCGCTACCACATACAAAGTTCCGCCCTGTGAAGACACACCCGTAATATTGACCGGCCCCGACCCCAAGCTTTTATCTTTTGGCGAATACACATATCCTAAAGACCCGTCACAAATATAGATAAGCTCATTTTCAACATCATGCGACATAACAGGATTGCTCATAGCCGCTAAATACTCAGAATAATCAAGCTTCTGTAATATTTCTGCAAGGCTATATAGTTCCCCTTTGGTATTTATAAAATAATGCGTGTAGTTATCGCCGGTTACAGCACTTTTACCTTTTAATCCCAGCCTGTAAATAGTTTCAAGCCCATAATACTTGCCCGAAGGCTTAATAATAGAAACTCCATTTTCGCCATAAACAACAACCCTGTCGCCAAGTTTTTTAATCTGATAAACCCAGCCCCTCCAGTCAAGAGGACGTTCGCCCGCTACATTATCGCGGCTTATCGTAAAATCAAGATCCCCAATTCCCGACCACTTAATCCAATTACTTTTAACTGCCTCAAGAACAATATCAGCGTCCCCGAAACTTGTCTCAACCGTAATCGGCGAAGCACTGACAAGAACCCCCTCGATATAGTCACCAGACAGGCTTGTAATAACTTCTATCGGATCAGCGATAATGCATATATTAAACCATGTGCCTGTGATGCCTACAACTACTTCAGGAATATCAGGGTTATCACTGTCTGCGTTGCAATCAAACTCCTGATCAAGCGCTGGGTTAATAGCCGCTGGTGGATATTGAGACCTGGTTGAATATAGGCTGAGGGAAACCTCTATTGGGTCTGCAACTATCCATAGGTTATAAACACCTAAGATCGAAGCTGTTGTTATAATAGGGTCTGCTGATACTGCTATGGCCATAACTCACATCCCAGCATTCCATTCAGAAAAGGCATTTAGGTCTCCTTTGTTCATTTTCCGAAATCAATCCTCATGACTATCAAAAAACTCTTGAATATCATCAATATACTCACCATCTTTCCAACCATAGCCACCCCAACCAGTCGTTTTCTTCCTTAATTTTCTCAATTCAGCAATAGCTTTTCTTGCTAATATTTCCATTTCCGATTCATCTTGAGACCAATGTTCAGATGAAAAACGTAAACATTTTTCAAGCTTGTCTTCTATCATAATATCTCCTGTAAATATTCCTGAATATGATAGGCGGAAGATTAATCAGGATATTAATCTTATCGGGGAGCTCTCCCTATCCGCCCAATTGCCTACGAGAGCCTAAACTCAACGTTGCTAATCGTTGCCGTACCGCCATCCGCCTGTGTTTGATCACCTCCAAAGTCGATATAGCCTACAATAGCATCGGCTTGAGGGGTTGTAACCGTATCATCATAAACGATAGCACCCGGTGAGGGACCTATAGATCCACCAGAAGCTACCCATGAAGTATTACTCCATGTCACCTCTGTTCGATCATCAACATCATCTTCGGTTACAGATACACCGGCCAGAGTGTTTCCGCCTGCTGTATAACCGTTAGCAGTTCCGAGTTCGCTTCCGCTAACATCTGCATAACCGTGATGAGTGTCTTTGTCGAACGTAAAACCACTTGCCATGAGAATAATTTTGAAAACATCGTTGGCGAAGTCTATACCTTTTGAAGCTAATAAAAATTTAATCTTGTTACTGGCCACGCTTGACATATTTTGTCTCCTTATTAAGAATTATTTCTAAGTGCCATTGTATAACTTTGGCCACAAACTACAAATTCCCAGATATCTGTACCATCCCTTTCAGGAAGAGCCTGAGATATTAAGTTAAATTCATTTCTATTAGTTCCAGAACCGCTTGTATCAATTGCAAGTTGACCACTGACATTATTTCCAGTGCTTCTAAGACTTAAATTATTATAAAGAGCCTGAGAGTGTTGAGCACCTCCACTAAATTGTGGAAGACCGTTAAACCCACTGTGTTCCCAACCTGATGAGATCTGAGTAAATACATTTCTGTCAGCATTATCTGCTAATCCTAATTGACCTGAGACATTATAGCCAGTACCATATAAAGAACCATCTGATTTTACTGCTAAAGTAAAGTCAGCCCCACATTCTACATATTCCCAATCTATATCAGAACCTACCTGCGTCCATATATTTCTAGCTACATTGTCACCTAATCCAAGCTGTCCTTTAGCATTTCTCCCCGTTGTCCAAAGTGTTCCGTCAGACCTGACGGCAGCAGCATGTCAGGCCCCGATGGAACATTGCTTCCATCCGGTTCCAGGAGCTTGTGTAAGAACATTTCTATTTACCCCATCGCCAAGTCCTAACTGTCCCAAACTTGTACTACTATTCTTTCCCGTACTCCATAATGTCCCATCACTTTTAATAGCCATAGTAGCAAAACTACCAGCAGCTAGAAATATCCAATCCGAACTTATTTGAGTAAATACACTTCTATCAGTATTATCGCCTAAACCAAGTTGACCATAATAATTATCGCCTGCTCCCCAGAGAGTTCCATCTTCCCTAAGTCCTATTGTATGATCACTTCCACAAGCTGCCTGTTGCCAAGAAGCAGAAGATATAAGAATAAAACCATATACTATAGAGACATTCTTGCCTGCGCCCAATCCAAGTTGATTATTAGAATTAAGACCGGTACCCCAAAGAGAAAAATCATCTTTAATAGCTACTGTATGTCTTCCCCAGCTATCAACAGCCAACCAGGTCTCTTCATTACATAGTGTTAATTGATCCACTATGTTGTAATCGCCGATACCAAGCTGACCATAATAAGAATAACCGACTCCCCATAAAGTTCCGTCACTTTTCACTGCAATACAAGAATGCCATCCGCAGCTAACTAAACTCCAAGATTCATCTAATTTCTGAAGAACTGTTATTCTTGTATCATACGTTCCTATACCTAATTTGCCATAATTACTATAACCAGTTACCCAAACTTCATTATTTGTTTTAATAACGGCAGTTGAATTAACTCCACATGCTATAGACGCCCAATCACTGTCAGAACCTATTTGTGTGAATGAATCGACACTGACAGTTGCGCCGAGTCCTAATTGGCCTACATCGTTAGTACCAGCTCCCCATAGTGTACCGTCAATTTTAATTGCAACCGTATAATAAGAATCACATACAACCTTACTCCATCCGGTTCCGACTAATGTAAAAACTGTTTTATGATCATAAGCTGTAAATCCAAGCTCTCCATAAGGATTATAGCCAGTTGTATAGAGACTCCCATCATCCTTAATGATAGCAGAATGTAGCTCTCCACCGGATACACTCGCATGATCCGTATCAACCCCGACCTGAGTAAAGGTATTCACACTTACAACTGCGCCAAGTCCAATTTGACCTAGACAATTATCACCAGTTACCCAGAGCGTACCGTTTGTTTTGATAAGAAGGGCATGTCCATAACCACAATCAAGACTCTCAAAATCAGTTATTGAGACCTGAGTAAATGAAGTTCGCTGAGTTGTATCTCCCAATCCTAATTGACCACTGCTATTAGATCCAGTTGCCCAGACTTCTCCATTAGTTTTGACGGCAAGAGTATAATAAGCACCACAATAGACCGATGACCAGTCTGTGCCAGAACCTACCTGAGTAAATTCATATCGATTTGTCGTATCCCCAAGTCCTAACTGACCACTTGTATTAGATCCTGTAGCCCAAAGAGTACCATCGCTCTTAACGGCCAATGAATGGTAAAAACCCGTTGAAATATCTATCCATTCTTCTGTTAATACTAAATGATAACTTTTAAATCCAGGTGAAACATCTTCTATCCCAAGCTGATTATACTCATTAGCCCCACAGCCATAAAGATTACCAGCTAATCCAGGAGATGGAGGCTCATAATCCTTCGTCCAATATCCGCACCAGGGGTGATGAACAGGAGTTACCCGATCATCAGAATTGACGGGAGTGTCGAGAAAGTCCGTCTTCCACACAGGGTTATCATGATCTGAAATT
>JAUUZT010000037.1 GCA_030589825.1 Dehalococcoidia bacterium | reverse complement strand
TTTCCTTTCTGTTTAGATTGAATAAGATCCTTTTCCCAAAGGTGATGTGTGAACTTTGCCATAAACTCTGAAAATCTATCTATTTCACCATCAGGCACAATTCTAGCATACTCATCGTCATTAGCAATAAATAGCCACGCTTCTTTTTTTAATGCTTCTTCTGTCAGTTCCTTTCCTTTCTGTTTGGATTGAATAAGTTCGAGTATCCTTTTAGCTAATTCACGTTTCACTAAATCGGTTGTTGAATGCCAATGATTGTTAAAAGTAGCGTCAATTAATTCAAATATTTTTTGTTCGTTGTCCATTACTTGTTTTCCTTTCTGTTTGGATTGAATAAGATCCTTTTCCCAAAGGTGATGTGTGAACTTTGCCATAAACTCTGAAAATCTATCTATTTCACCATCAGGCACAATTCTAGCATACTCATCGTTATTAGAAATAAATAGCCACGCTTCTTTTTTTAATTTTTCTTCTGTCATATTCTATCCTCCGTTTACCAATTAATAGCCTCTTGCTTTGTAACAAAAAAGTGAATCCCATTAGTGCAATCATTTGTCAAGTCATCATCAAATGAGTCCGCCTTAGTTATTTTTCCTACTTCGTAAATCGTTTTGTTGTCATGCTTGCCGATTGCGGTTTTGCCTTTTAATTTATTTCCATCCACATCATATAATCCAAGCGTCTTAATATATTCAGCACGACACTTTCTATTGCGGAAATTGCAAGTTCTTTTTGCCTTTGATGGTATTTGTAGCTTCGCAATTATATTGTCTTGACATTTTTTCCATGCGGTAAAGCTACCTTCTTCGGGTATGATCCATATTTGATGCTTCCATTTCTGCAAGTCAGCACCCTGCAAGTTAGCACCCTGCAAGTTAGCACCCCACAAGTCAGCACCCTGCAAGTTAGCACCCTGCAAGTTAGCACCCCACAAGTAAGCACCCCACAAGTCAGCACCCTGCAAGTTAGCACCCTGCAAGTTAGCACCCCACAAGTAAGCACCCTGCAAGTAAGCACCCCGCAAGTCAGCACCCTGCAAGTTAGCACCCTGCAAGTCAGCACCCTGCAAGTAAGCACCCTGCAAGTAAGCACCCTGCAAGTAAGCACCCCGCAAGTTAGCACCCTTTTTAAATGCCTCTTTTAAGCAATCTAAAATAGTAGTACATTCGTGTTCAAAAATAATACTACCCGTCCATCTGTTTTTAATTTGAATATTTGTTTTCATTATTATATCCTTTATTGTATCCGTCGGAAAAGAACTGATCAGAGATCCCTATTTGGTCTAGTACCTGAGGTAGCGACTCTGATAAGGCCTGTCTGATCAGTCATTAGTTAGCCCGTCGGGAAATTAGATCCACTCTGATATTTGATTTACAAGGGTATGAACTTCTTCCAATTCTTTTAATTTCCTATCTAACAAGTTCTGGAGATATTCAAACTTATCTGATAAAGGAGCATTTTCAACGGGAGGGGTTGGGATTGCTACTTCTTTGTTCTCTCCAATTTGACCGGTAAGCCGAAACTTGATCTCTTCCAGTCTCTCAATTGGAAGCATTATACCTCTAGCCATATCAGTAGCACCGGTGATGTGTTCATTTAACACTCTAATTGGTTGCTTTACATTCGTTACATTATCCATTTGTTTTATATTTAAGGGTTTGATTAATAATTTATTACATATAAAAAGGCAATGGTGTGCTTTTAGATTACAGTCTATGCATAGTAGATTATCAGACTTATAATGAAGATCAGGAGGAATGCCGGTTATATTTAAAACTGGGCCTTTCATAACTACTGACCGTCGGAAATAATGAATTTATAATTCTTCCTATCACTTCCTCCTATAAAGATATACTGATAAGTACCGATATGTTCATAAGAAGCGTTGATAAGCTTGGCAACTCTTGAAGCATTATCATCATGCTTAAAGGCAATTTCAAACTGGTCTTTCCCTTTTAAGATGGCTGATTTTAAGCCTTTTCCCAGGTTTATCGTGTCATCGATCTTTGACACAAATTGTGTTGGTGCTTTCTTTCCCATAATGTTGCTGTTTACGTTTTTGTAAATACCCGCCCGTGGGGAGGTGAAAACTAATAATCTGATATAAAGGTAATAACAGTTTTTACAATTCCAAGACAAACTTTACACAAATGTAAAAAGGGTGCCTCTCGACACCCTTTCGTACTACGCAAAACGGAATATATAAAACCTAGATAACTAGTCTAGGAGGTGATACCCATTCCAATTGACTTCATGATCAGCTGACCTTTATCCTTAAACTCCTGCAGAGCGTCCAGGTCCTGGTAGAGGTGAACATCATCAGATTCCAATCCTAGACCACTAGTGGCCATTTCAAGGAAAGTGTCAATATTCACCTGAAGGGAAGGATCTCTCATCAGGTAACGGAAAGCAAACTGCAGGAAGTACCGAGCCAAGGCAATAGACTTCCTATCTAAAATCTCATATACAATTGTTCCAGTTGGTAGTGGGTCCCAAGCTTTACCAAGGGTAAGAACACTAACAGTGTTGGAAACAATTGGGATAACTTGACCGGCCCCAAGAGTTGCAGAGCGAATTGCAACATACCATTGGTTTTCAGCGTCATCATATGCATCAGCAACAAAAGCGGAAGCATCAGTAAGAGATAAAGCAGCTACAGAATCTGCAGTAGCTGTAGCACAAGGACTACCAGGCATTGCACCTAATTGTTCGATAATTAGCGGTGCATTGGCATTTGGATACTCCAGGGCGAAAATTTCCGGAGCCTCATAAGTCTCAGCATAAACTGGCATACACGCTTCCAAAGTAGCTGCAGAATAAATTCTGTAGGTTTCAGTGGTGGTAATAGCGGTAGTTGAATCAGCAATAGTAACTAACAGTGTTGACAGGACATAATCGGTAATCAGAGCAGTCCACGGAGTAGTGCCAGCAGTGATAATAAACATATCATTGAAATAATCATCAGCCTCAGTCTGAGTGGCAGCAAGTTTCGCAACAGTTGAGGTAGAGTTAGCTTGACAAGTTCCTTCTGCATCGGCTGTAAGAGCAGCAAGTACAGTAAGAAGCATTTTTTCCAGAAGAACTCCAAATTGGAGCTTTGACAAAACACCAGTTGCACCAGTGACATTGGCGTTAACCAAGGTGTGAATCTTGGTGTAATAATTATCAGTCAACGTGGCAAGCCAAGTATCAATATCACCAGTGGTAACCCCGTTGAGGTTCTTAACGGTAACATCATCAGCAGCATGCTTGTGTTGTAGAATTATTTCACCAGGGATATGCTGACCATTTGCCCGGTCAACAATAATAAGAATTTTACTCATTTGATTATAGTATTAGTGTACTCCAAAATTAATTAGCCCGTCGGGATGTTACAAACTCACTTTGGGAAGTGTTTATTTGCCGTCGGAAGAATTTGGATGAAATGTAATATCAAAGCTAGAATTACATGCAGGGCAGATAAAGTGTTTACTCCAATAGCCAGTATTGTTTGCAGACTGTCGATGTTCTTTCCATTGAGATTGATAACCTTGGAATCCACATTTACAGACTAGCACGTTCTCAGTACAATTGGGAGCGTTCCCTCCTTGGTATGTTTTGTGTTCCGTCGGAATAACTTTATACCCTGTCCAGTTATAGCTATCAACTATAACATCAACCATCATTCCCTCTTCAAGCTTTATAGCCGGATCAAACCAACTACAGCCTGCTACCAAATTGAGAATTTCAGTCTTTCGGGATATCTCATTAGGCACAACAAGACGGACATGTTGATCTGTCATCCTCTCAATGAGGCAATTAGAGAATACTACTTTCATGGTTTCTCGGGCATTACAATTGAAAGGACTTTCCAGGCTTTGGCTACATAGTGCTTTTTCCCGTCGAGATATAAGTGACCGTCGGACTCTAAGGGAAAGACTGCGATATCCCTAAGGGTAACAACATCTTCTTCAACAGGCCATAGAAGCGAATTGCTCCGCTTTAAATATGAGAACCCCTCATTTCGATTTGCCACAATCACTTCGTAATACAGCTTTGAATGGACTTTGTGGATTTCAAGCTCTAACTCACTTTGGGGAAGGGGGATCTTATCCACCATTAAAAAGTCATTACACATGACAGTCCACTCCTTCTTCTTCCCGTCGAGAGGATTTATACTTTCCCGTCGGATTAATATTACCCAACAGTAAGGAACCATCCTATAGACAACATCTCCTACTAAAATAACAGGAGCCTGGAGTATAGGGAAATAATTAATTATAACCCTATCTCCGGGAAGTACAGCAACGTCACTTCGTAGCTCTTGTGATTCGTAGCGTCCATTTGGAGGAACCTTCTCTACAATGTTGAAGATCTCCTGATGGTTCTCAGGTTTGTACTCAATGTCAACTTCCAAAACTAACTGCTTGAAAGTCATCTTGGTCATGTCTTGGGATGAACGGACAATGATATGTCCATTTAATGGCTGAAGCTTGGAGAATTCCTCCGGGCTTAACTTAATTACACTTGGGGCTGTTCCAGACATAAGAGGTCATCAATTTCAACATATACACCATGTTCTGTCTTGATAATAGGCTTCGTGTAATAGACTGTATCACCGGGCTTAATCCCTTTCAACTCAAGAAATAATGCGGGTGGGTAGTCCTGTACAACGCCTCTTTTGTAGACCTTGTCGTCTTTTAGCAGTTCTATAGCCCCCCTGCTGAGATTAGGAGCTACCGGCTTTATTAGAGCCACTCCCTCCTTTATCCGGAGAGGTACCACTACCATAGGTGCCTGGCGAGATTCTTTCACGATTATCCATAATTTTCAGCATCGGGTTAATTCCCAACGCCCAGTTAAAATATCTTACGAAAATATTACCCCTGACTTGCCGTGTGAGCTTTTTCTGTACTACCATGGCATTCAGAAGCTGATTCTCTTGCGTAATGTCTGATAAGAACTGTTGATTCTCCTTGAAGCTCTTGCGGTTCTTAGCCGACTGTGTGAGCCTCTGACTCATCCTCTTATTACGCCTTGATTGTGACATCTTTACACTATTTTAACCTGATTACTGTACTATTACTAGCTTTCATAGCCTTTCAACGACTTTTATTCTTTACAAATATATAGAATAATTCCAATACCAACCAAACGTGCCAAATGTAGTCTATTTCCGTCGCCTGCTTTTATGGGTGTCTTTTTTGGTGCTTTTTGCGTGAACGGGGTACCCTAAAACAGTACTGATAATCAGGGTAGTTAGGGTGTCTTTTAGGGGTGTCTTTTTTGGTGCTTTTTTAGTCTAAAAATAAGGTGTTTAAGGCTAAATTGACTAGGGGTGAACGGGGTACCCTAAAACAGCACTGATAATCAGAGTACTTAGGGTGCTTTTTTGTATAAAATAACCCCCATAGGGTAAAAATTGAAATAGGGGTGAACGGGGTACCCCAAAACGACTCTGATACTCAGGGTAGTTAGGGTGCTTTTTTGCGGATATACCCCCCCACTTAACTTATAAGTGAATTCCTGGAGGTATACACAGGATAAAGCCGAATAAATTGGCAGAGCCATACAGTTGCATTTAATCTATAAGAGGACGGGGGCCTGATCCATCACGAAATTCCGTATTGCGACATCCCCCCATACCTTTGTTTGTCATTGTTTCAGCATTTTTTATCAGTTATACAATCCACCTAATTTTTTAACTAACTCATTAACAGTCCATTGCAGAGCAACTTAACATAATACTAATTATCGGACATTTTTGTAGTCTTCTAGCATGGTTTTTATTGGGACTCAAATGGGCTTGTTTGGTGTGTAATTTCTGGAATTAATTACCAAAATAAATCACAATTTTACTCTATATTTGCCCTTTGTAACTGCCTGGCTATCAGTGTATTGAAATTTGATTTTGGTTTTGTGGTTTTAATACCTTATAATAGAATCGATTTGGTTTATTTATTTTTACTCACTTAATACTATTTTATTATGTCACGTTCAAAACAAGTTTATTATCAGTTCAAAGTAACTCAGGTTATTCCTGAGAAGTTTGTTAAGGCTACAGGGGAACTGAAAAGTACCTCTATTACTAATGTATGGGAATTTTCCTATAAGACTAGCAAGCCACAAAATCAGGATACAGCAATAGCCAATGCATGTGCAAAACTCAACTTCATTGTTACGGAGCAGATCAGGATGCAAGAACTCGGTGTTAACGTACCTCAGTTAATTAAATTGAGTTTGCCTATTACAATTGAGATGAAAGGCAAAATTAAGTTCAATAGTGAAGTTTGGTCTGCAAGAGTGAAGCAAACCACCAAAGTTAAACGAGGTAACAAATATGGATTGTTTCAGGTTATCAATTCTCAAGCTCGTTTGTTTAAGATGTTCAATAGCACTACTGAAATTGGTTCACAGTTTTTAACTGATCTTGAAAAGCATGAAGTAGTGCAAAGGGCTGAAATTGAGACGGCAAAGCAAGTATATAGGGATAAGGTTAAAAAGGCAAAGCAAGCTGAAAAGGAGCTATCTGAAGCCCAAAGTAATTAATTGTATATGGTTTTAACCTGTGGAACTTTAAGTTCATGGAATTTGCTATTCCCACAGGTTACTAGGGTTCTTTGAAATGTTTGGTTAACTGTCTAAATTCCTGCAAAGGTTTTAACGCAAGTTATGTAATAGGCTACAAGCTGAAAAGCAAAGGTAAGTATAGACCCGACAGCGCACAGTATAACGTGTGACCTCCAAACTCAATTAACTTTTTTCTTTGACATCTTAATATCCTGTGAAATAAACTGAAGTAGAAATACAAATAAAATCTATTTCCCTTTGTTTATTAGTGTAACGTGGGAATTGATAACGAAATAATCGCAGACCTCTACACGGTTAACTGTGAAAGTAAATTATCGATAAAATAATTTAGAAAATGATTTTTAAATTGGCTCATAAGTTATGCGAGTTTACAAACTTAGTGCTTTTGACTATTTAGTACTTCGCTAGTTTAAACTAGGGCTTATTGCAAATCATGCAAGTAAATAACCAAAAGCTTGCGTCTTGTTATGGTGAACATTATTCATTAAGTAATATAACACCACTAAGAATAACGAGTGTATGACGAATGCACATCTATTGATAGAAGCGTATAGATGTAAGGGCAGGATTTAAAATAGATATTTCGACGGTTAATTAATAGTGGTCTCCTCCTTACCATATAAGTAGACAAGTTGGGGGATTGTCCGACAATTCAGCCAGAGACGGTTGAATGCATGGAAATGGATCACGTTACATTAATCAGAACAAGCTCGACGGTTATCAATCAATTGGTAACTGTTGAGCTTTTTTTATGCCTTGGAACTCGGTAGGGTTGTGAAAGAATAGCAAAAG
>JAUUZT010000225.1 GCA_030589825.1 Dehalococcoidia bacterium | reverse complement strand
GGAAACGGCGGTTGCAATGCCATGCGGCCAACTCTAACAAGGGATATATTCGGCAGAGAGGGTTTCGGAACTGTCTTTGGTATTATTTATGGTTTAAATGCCCTGGTTGGGGCCACAGGGCCACTCATGGCGGGATGGGCCTACGACACATGGGGCAGCTATGGAGGTATCTGGTATGTCTTCTCGGCGTTTATGCTAATTTCCATTATTTCTATTCTCAGCATGCCTGCGTATTCTGCTGAAGGTAAAATTTGAGATGCAGGTATATCCTTTCATTTTACCGTAAAAAGGAATCTCTATTTCTGAGATTAACGATATACTGATGTATTGGGCATACCTATGCTACCATGTGAAACGTTCGTGGTAATATTAGCACCGGGACTAGACCACGCAACGATATATTAACATTGTGAACAAAAGGAGGATAACAATACCTATCGTAACCGTACTCGCAATCGAAGGTAGAACCGCTGAGCAAAAACGGGGACTGGTAAAAAATATAACCGAAGCAGTGGTGAAAAACTTTAAAGCCCCACCTGAGAGGGTAAGCGTAGCCATTCGCGAGATAAATAAAGAGAACTTCGCGGTTGGGGGCATTCTGTTCAGCGATAAGTAGATGCCCTTCACTATCTGGTACCTATAAACAAAACCTCGACTTCCCAATACTTTATTTTATTTAATAAAACATATTGATTCAGGTTGATAATCAAAGTATGAACCAGCATATAAAAACTCCGAGGGTTTTCTATGGATGGTGGATAGTCGGAGCATCTTTTCTGATCGCTCTGTATTTAGCAGGGACCATCGGTTATGGTTTTACCGCTGTTTTTGAGCCAATAGCAAGCGAATTTGGCTGGAGCTATGCACAGGTATCTTTTGCTTCGTCTCTCCGCGGCATGGAAGCGGGCTTGATGGCGCCGGTGATTGGCATGATGGTTGACAGATATGGCCCAAGGCGTCTCATATTTGTTGGGTCACTGCTCCTCGCTTCAGGAACTTTCATGCTTAGCCAAACCACATCGCTATTTACCTACTATAGTGCATTTGCCCTTATTGCAATAGGAATGAGCGCCTGTACAATCACTGTACTGATGACTGCAGTGATGAACTGGTTTCGAAAGAAAGCAGGTATAGCTAGTAGTATCGTGAGCGCAGGATTTGGTTTCGGTGGATTGATGGTACCAATAATCGTTTGGCTCATCGATAGTTATGGCTGGAGACAAGCTGAGTTCATCCTGGGAATAGGAGTACTGTTACTAATTCTACCACTCTCTTTCCTCTTTCGTAGCAAACCTGAGGACTATGGCTATTTACCAGATGGGGAAACAAGAAAAAACCCTTCCTCAAATATGGTTATAGAGCCTCAAGCAGACATATCATCCAGTTATGATGAAATTGAGATCAGTGGAAAGCAGGCAATACGCAACCGTACATTCTGGCATCTGGCAATAGCCTTTCTTCTCCACCATACTGTCATGAGCAGTGTCACAACACACGTGATGCCTTATCTAAGCAATATCGGATTTGCGAAGTCCAGATCGAGCCTGGTTGCTACTGGAATCCCCCTGGTAAGCGTCGTTGGTCGCCTTGGTTTTGGTTGGGCGGGAGACAAGCGTGAGAGGCGAAAACTCGCTGCGATTTCCTTTATATTGGTCAGTATTGGCCTGGTCTGTTTTGATTTCGCAACGATAGCCACCTGGTTAACTATTCCTTTCTTACTTCTTTTGGGACTGGGTCACGGTGGCTGTTGTGTATTAAGACCGGCTCTAACTCGTGAGTTTTTTGGGAAAAAGCATTACGGAACGATATTTGGAATGCTAATTGGTATTAGCTGCATCGGAAACGTCATCGGCCCCCTTGTTACCGGTATTGTCTATGATGTATGGGGAAATTATCACCATATATGGCTGGTTTTTTCAGGAGTCGCCCTTATATCGTTCGCTTCAACCTGGACAGCTTCAGCACGACAGTAAACACGGGCAATGTACTACTACAATCGATATAAACTGCTCTGATAGCATTATTCCATATAATGAAACCCTAACATGGTATCCTTCATACCATCACTATGTATGATACTATAACGCCAGAAAAAGCGTAGCCATAGAATGTATCGGCTTGTTCAATTTCTCAGAGAGAAGGAGTAAAGGAGAAGAGAAAATGACCACGAACAAAAACGTCGTCAGCGTGCCACAGGGAGCCTGGCATGATGAAAGAGATGTCAAACTTCATTTCCCTGAAGAATGGATAGTAACCGTCTGTGCCATGCAGGGACATGACGCTCCAAGGCTCGACGAGGCAGGTTTCCGCAAGGCATTCGCTAATCCGATTGGCAGCAGAACTATCAGGGAACTGGCGCGAGGCAAGAGAAACGTGGTTATTTTGTTCGACGACATGAGTCGCCCCACCAAAACATTCGAGATCGTGCCCTTTGTGCTGGAGGAATTGGCGGCAGCAGGAGTCGAGGAGAATAACATACAGTTCATCTGCGCCCTGGGGTCCCATGGTGCTCTAACCGCCCATGATTTTGCAAAAAAGATTGGAAAGGACATACCAGGTCGTTTTAATATATACAACCATAACCCCTATGAGAATTGCAGCTATGTTGGCACCACCAGCCGTGGAACCAAAGT
>JAUUZT010000190.1 GCA_030589825.1 Dehalococcoidia bacterium | reverse complement strand
TTGCAATATGTCTGCAATTCAAGAGTGGTGAGTTTCAAAGTAATTCAATCATCACATAACCGGGATAGAAATAGTTCTAAAAATCGTTCACCGTTAACTGTATTGGCGATATATGCCGAATGATGACTAATTTCTTCCTTTGGTAAAATGCGTGTGATTCCTCGGTCCCACCCGTCGCCCGTTATTATTTCTATGGGGGCTGATATAAAACCAAATAGGGGGATATCTAGGGCAGCTGTTAAAGCTAAAGGGTCATGAAGCTCGAAATATGTATGGCGGTTGATGATGTATTTTATTAGTTCAGCCGACAACCGTGCATGAGGATTATTGCATTTTTGTATTTGCTTCAGATGGTATTTTGTTAAGCAAGCAGAGGGATTCATAGATACATCCAAACCAATAGCGGAAATAACTGCTTTTGAATCAAAGACTATTTTAGCAGCTTCTGGGTCTTGCCAGATATTGAATTCAGCAAAAGGAGTTCGGTTTCCTTTTCCATATTGAGTAAGGCCATAAGCTCCTCCCATAAGAACAATTCTAGAGAGGGAACTTGCCAAACCAGGAACATGCTGGAAGGCAACAGCTATGTTAGTTAGTGGTCCAGTAGCTATCAAGGTAATTTCCCCCGGATTTCTTGAAACTGATTCAGCAATAAACTCCCATGCTAACGTGGATTTGGTATGAAGCTTGGGAGGAGGCAAGTTGATTTCACCCAAGCCGTCTGGTCCATGATAGCCTAATGCTCCAGAGAATGGTTGTTTTAAAGGTTTTTCCATACCCTCTATCACCGGAATATCATTTGTATTCAGGTGCTCAAGTATACGTAGAGTATTAGTGCTGCAAAGCTTAACTGGAGCATTACCTGCCACTGTAGTTATGCCTAAAACCTTTAATTCAGGGGAGTTTAAAGCCAAAATTATAGCCAAAGCATCGTCGATGCCGGTGTCCATATCTAATATAACTTTGCGTTTTTTCAATTTATTTTTATAGAATATACTGGTGTTAATGTTCAGGATATATATTTCGAAGATATGATTATACAGGATGTCATTGTTTTATTGGAACAAGAATATGGCCTTCTTAATTGGAATCCTAGAAAACGGCACATCGATGTACTTATCGAAACCATACTTTCACAGCACACTTCAGATTTAAATTCTCACCGAGCTTTCAAGTCACTAATGGGTACTTTTGATAATTGGCAGAATGTGGCTTCATCTCCTATAGAGAATATTGATCAAAGTATTAGATGTGGTGGACTGTCAAAGGTTAAAGCAACCTGGATAAAACAGATACTTCAAAGAATATACAATGAAAGAGGTGCCTTAACCCTGGATTTTCTGGAGTCAATGAGCACAGCCGAGGCTAGGGATTACCTGATGAACTTGCCAGGAGTTGGCCTTAAAACGGCTAGTTGTGTACTTCTCTTTTCTTTAGGGAGGCCATCATTGCCTGTAGATACTCATATCTTCCGGGTGGCAAAAAGGTTAGGATTGCTGGGGCCAGATATTAGTATAAAAGAGGCACATAGCTTACTGCAGAATAAGATTCATCCTTCTAAAATATATCAGTTTCATGTCCATGTAATTAAGCATGGTAAACTGGTTTGTCATGCTAAGTTTCCCCACTGCAGTGAATGTGTACTGGAGGAGGGTTGTCCCAGTTCGCTTGAACCGCAGAAAATCGTCTTAACTTAATTAGTAGTAACTGATGATATAATGACTTTGATGGTAGAAATACTAAAGAGTAAGAATTTAGCCAGTAAATTTCAGATATTGCTGGAGATTGCGGCAAACCAGCCGACTATACACCAGAAAGAGGTTGCAAAAAAGTTAGAGATAACATCTCAAGCAGTTTCAGAATATGTTAAAGAGTTGATTGGTGATGGATGGTTGAGTTCTACTGGCCGCTCCAAATATAAAGTGACAAAAGAAGGGGTAGATTGGATTTTAAAAATGGCAAGGCAGTTACAGACATATACATTATTTGTGAACAAAATAGTAGCTGATATATCTGTTTCTACAGCTATAGCTACCAATGATCTGTACTCTGGGCAGTTGGTATCTTTGTATATGAAAGATGGTTTATTATTTGCGTCAGATGTTGTAAGCGGTAATGGCGCTCGGGGAATAACAGTAACCAGGGCTAAGAATGGAGAGGATATTGGCATATCAAATGTGGAAGGGGTGATTAATCTGGGGTTAAGTAGTGTGACAATATTTAAAATTCCAGGTATACGAAAGGGAGGTTCCAGAAATACAGATATTTTCGTATTAAAGAACAAGATACCCCAGAGTAATCTGGTAGGGGCTTTGGGAATTGAGTCAGTAGTGGTGTTAAAACAAGCAGGAATAAAACCTGATTATCTTTATGGAGTAAAGGAAGCAGTTGTGGAAATGACATACCATGGGTTGGCTGTTTTAATTGTTTGTGTTGATTATGAAATATCAGCACTGGAAGAGAGGTTGAAAGAGAACGGTATTAGCTATGAAATTACAGATTTAGAGGTAGATAAATACTTCGTTAGTTCGTATTAAATCTTTCTGTATATATATTTTGGATGTCTGACATGCTATGAGTTTAAGTCTTTCTATTATGACAAAAAAAGAATTACTAAGAGGGTTGGGCTGAAAAGGATGCATACAGATTAAAAAAATATAGGATATAATGTGCTTTCTTAAATAAAGAGAGATGTAGGAGGGGAGTTATGAAAACTGCAGACAAACTTAATAATTTTAAAGCGTATACGGGACCAGCAATGCATCAAAAGATAACACTGATGAGAGCTGAGGGCAGGGATGTGATAAATCTCGGTTTGGGGGATCCTGATGTTATTCCAGTAGAACACCAATTGAAAGCACTTGTGGAAGCTGTTTCAAACCCTAATAACCATCATTATCCTTCTGCTTATGCGGCAAAGCCGTTTAATCTTGCTATAGCTGATTGGTATAAACGTAAGCATGATGTAGAAATTGACCCTGAAACCGAGGTGACTTATTGTCTGGGTGGTGCTGATGCTCTCTTTCAAATATATAATTGTCTTTTGGATTATGGTGATGTAGTACTGGTTCCTGATCCAGGTTATCCTTCCTATGAAGCAGATGTGAAAATTGCAGGGGGTACGGTT
>JAUUZT010000165.1 GCA_030589825.1 Dehalococcoidia bacterium | reverse complement strand
GATTTCTCCTCCCTCAGGAGCTGGTAGTATATTCTCCATCTTCATCGCTTCCAGTACTACAATCCCATCTCCTGGTTTAACTTTTTGACCTTTCTCAACCAGATAACTTATTATCGTTCCTGGCATAGGAGCTTGCACAGAAATTGCATTATCTGGTACCGCGCTTGCCTTTACCTGCTCTCCCTTTCCATCCGAAGGTATAGTCGGAGCAGCCTTTGGAGACACCGCCATCGTGCTAGAACCAGAACCTAGTGAAATTTCCACCCGATGGCTATTGCCATCTATAAAAACATCAAACCCAATATTCGATGGAGCCGCTACAACTTTCACCTCCGATTTATCAACCAACTCTCCTGCTCTGGCTTTAGCCATTATTTCATCTTCTCGATTGATATCTTCCATCGTTTTAGCTTTAGTTTCAACTGGCGGCTCTTCTAGCCCATATTTCCATTTCAAAAAACGCATCCCTGTAGTAGGGTAAAGCGTGTACACCAGTACATCTCCAATATCCTTAGCAATATCTTTGGTTGCCTCCCTTGCCTTATCCATTTCAGGCTCCAACACATCAGCAGGACGGCATGTTATTGGTTTATCACCTCTGGCATAATCTTTAAGAACCAATTTCTGCACCTTGGAATCAATGTCCATTGGTGCTTTTCCATACAACCCAAATACATAATCTTTAATCTGTTGAGAAATAACCTTGTACCTGCCAAAAAGCACGTTGCTGATTGCCTGTGTGCCTACAATCTGGCTGGTAGGAGTAACCAGGGGAGGATTCCCCAATTCCTTCCTTGTTCTTGGTAATTCCTTGTAGACTTCCTCTATTTTGTCAATAGCATTAGCTTCTCTTAACTGAGATACCATATTGGAGAACATTCCACCAGGAATTTGATGTGACAATACTCCAGTATCAATTACCGACATCCGTGTATGTGCAAGGAAATCTCGATACTTGGGAGCGATGGATTCAAAGTATGCTCCCAGTTCAAGCAGTTTATCTAACTTAATTCCTGTATCCCTAGGAGTGCCACTTAAACTAACCACAAGTGGTTCAATCGCAGGGTGTGATGTACGCAATGCAAAAGGAGCAAGGCAAGTATCAACAATATCCACACCGGCTTCAATAGCCTTTAATATACTCATATCAGCCATACCACTGGTGAAATGGCTGTGAAGTGAAACAGGAATGGTTAGCGCTTCTTTAAGTGCTTTTATCAATGTATAAGAATCATCTGGTGCAAGCAAACCAGCCATATCTTTTATACAAAGGCTGTCTGCTCCCATATCCTGAAGTTTAATTGCCTTATTAACGTAATAATCTACCGTATATACTGGGCCTCCCAGTTTACGTTCAGTAAGCGAATAACTTAACGTTCCCTGAATATGCTTATTTTTATCCTTAATAGCTTTAAATGAAGTCTCGAAGTTACGTTCATCATTAACAGCATCAAATACACGGAATACATCAATGCCACAATCTGCCGCATGATGAACAAACGCGGTAACAACATCATCAGCGTAGTGACGATAGCCAACTAAATTTTGTCCACGTAAAAGCATCTGCAGTTTAGTATTAGGTAGTAATTTTTTAAGTAGACGAACCCTTTCCCATGGATCTTCATTCAGAAATCTCGTCATGACATCGAAGGTAGCCCCACCCCATACCTCCATTGACCAGAAACCAACCTTATCCATTTCAGCTGCGATAGCTACCAGGTCCTCAGTTCTTCCTCTTGTTGCCAGCAATGATTGATGCCCATCTCTAAGTGTAAGGTCCGTTATTTTTACCGGCGTGTTATTATTGCTAAAATTCATCTTGTCTCCTTGTAATATAAACGTTAATATTTATTATATGGTCAATATAAGTAGTCGTACACAGAACTATCCAAGAAGTATGTATCTTTACAGAGGAATATTACCATGTTTTCGAGGTGGATTGGTAATATCCTTGTTTTTAAGCATCTGTAACGCCTTTATCAGCTTGTACCGTGTATCACATGGGGCAATCACATCATCAATATATCCCCTCGCTGCTGCCATATAGGGATTGGTAAACCTTTCACGATATTCATCGATTAATCTCTGCTTTGTTTCTTTATTATCTTTCGCCTCACTAATTTCCTGACGATTAACAAAACCAACCGCAGCTTCAGGCCCCATAACAGCGATTTCAGCCATGGGCCATGCATAATTAATATCTCCCCTTAAACTCTTACTACTCATAGCAATATACGCTCCGCCATATGCCTTACGAATAATCACGCTTACCTTAGGTACAGTTGCTTCGGCATAAGCGAATAGTAGTTTTGCTCCATGTCTTATTATCCCTCTGAATTCCTGGTCAGTTCCCGGCATATACCCTGGTACATCAACAAATGTAACTAGCGGTACGTTAAAACAATCGCATGTACGAACAAATCTAGCTGCTTTATCGCTGGCATCTATATCAAGCACCCCTGCCATATAAGATGGCTGTTGAGCCAATATTCCGACGCTCTCACCAGCAAACCTTGCGAAACCTACGATGAAATTTCCAGCGAATTTTTGATGCACTTCTAGAAAATCGGCATTATCAATTACCTTAAGTATAATCTTTTTCATATCGTATGCCTGGGCCGAGTTGTCAGGTATTATGTCAATTAATTCCTCTTCCTGTCGATTAATATCGTCATAATTATCACTAGTTACTGGACTTTCATTATGATTTTGAGGGAGAAAACCTAATAAACTACGAACGCCATCAAAACACTCTTCTTCGTTTTCATAGACGAAATGACAATTACCACTTTTACTGGCATTGACAGTAGCACCACCCAATTCTTCAAGGCTTACTTTCTCTCCTGTTACTGCCTCAACAACATCAGGCCCAGTAATGTAACTTTGCCCCAGTCCTTTAACCATGAAAATAAAATCTGTTATTGCAGGAGAATAAACAGCACCTCCTGCGGTGGGTCCAACTATCACCGAAATTTGAGGAATGACTCCTGAATATAATGTATTCCGGGTGAATATCTCGCCATATCCATTCAGGCTATCAATACCTTCCTGAATGCGCGCTCCACCGGAGTCTAAGATACCAACAAAAGGCGCTCCGCTACTCGCTGCCAAATCCATCACTCCACATATTTTCCGGGAGGCAATCTCCGATAGAGAGCCACCTAAAACAGTGAAATCTTGGGAGAATGCAAAGCAGAGACGATTATTTACCCGCCCGTAGCCAACAACCACCGAATCACCAGCATATTGTTGTTCTGCCATTCCAAAATCAACACAACGATGGATGGCGAAGGTGCCTATCTCCTCAAAAGTTCCAGCATCAAAGAGAAGGTCAATACGCTCTCTTGCAGTTAACTTCCCTTTGCTATGCTGCGCCTCAATCCGCTTTGCCCCACCTCCCTGTCTCGTTTTTTTTCTGTATTCATTTAATTGAGATAATCTCTGTTTATTACTCATAGTAATTCCTTAATATCCGTTT
>JAUUZT010000001.1 GCA_030589825.1 Dehalococcoidia bacterium | reverse complement strand
GCCAGCCCATCTATCTTAGGTTCACAAACAAGGCTAAAATTATCTACTCCAAGTAAATTGACAGTTCGTTTATACCATGCCTTCAAATCGTCATACGCAAAGGCATTGGCCAGGCTTAGCAAAGGTTGATAATGTTCCACAAGCCCAAAAGCCTCCACTGGCGGGGCTCCCACTCTTTGTGTTGGCGAGTCAGAAGTAATAAGTTCGGGATATTTAGCCTCAAACTGTCTGAGTTGTAGCATCATTTCATCATATTCACTATCACTTAACTCGGGGCTATCTAATACATAGTAGCAATAGTTATGATGATTAATTTGCTTACGTAAGGATAAAACCTGTTGTTTTGCTTTACCAATATCTTCCATATTTAGTTCTTCCCTGTTTATTACTACCTGTTTAGAAGTATAACATGGTACAAATAAGTAACAAGGAATAACACAGGCACCTAAAAAGTATTAGCTAATTACAGATAACTAAAGGTTTTAAAGATATACAAACATTAGTCAAATGATATCAGTCAGTAGTTCTCATATTTCATACGATATATGCATTATTTCTGATATAATCGAGATAGTAGTAAGAATAGTCTGTCCATTATTATTTTACCTAAGTGAATACGATGAAAAAATATGTCTAAATTAAACATTGAAACAGAAACAGCCTTCCCTAAAAGGATTAAAACCAAACGCAGTTATTTGAGGCAAAAAGCGAGGTTATTCTTACTTAAGCACAGTAACAATCTAATCCACCGCTGGAGCAGAAACAACAGGCTTAACCTCGCCTGGATAAACATGGTAATTGAAGGAGGTTATGAGATATTATGATGAAACATTTTCTAAATATACTGACTATCATTCTAATAACCACTTCATTAATTTTGTTTTCCGCCACCACGGTCCTGGCATTCGATGCACGAAGTGACGATACAATCAACATCCCTGAAAAAGAAATAACCAATGATGATCTATATGCAGGCGCTAATGTCATTACCATTGATGGTACTATTAATGGTGATGTCTGGGCTGCTGCAAGAACTATCTCAATTGGAGGACTGGTTGATAACAGCGTTATGGCCATAGCTCAAACAATAAATATCTCCGGCGATATTGGCCATACTGTGCGGGTTGCAGGAGAAACTATAAATATAAGCGGTGATATTGCAGGTGACTTATTGGTCGCTGGTAACAAAATCACTATAGCAGACAATGCCCACATCAAAGGTGACCTCCTTTTTGGAGGTGAAGTAATACTCATCAACGGGATAGTAGATGGTGACATCAAAGAAGGAGGTGGAGATATCACCATAGGGAATAAGGTAGGTGGAGATATTATTCTTGAAGTCAGTGAACTGACCATTCTATCAACTGCAAATATCAGAGGCAATCTGACATATACAGGAGAGAATCGAGCCGTAGTCCAGAGTGGCGCTCAGATAAATGGTATTACTACCCACAAGTTATCTGAGGCGAAGGAAGATCAATCTGAATCATTTTTCCTCACTCTATTATCTAGTATAAAAACAAAACTCATTGGATTCTTAATGGCTCTGCTCGCAGGATTATTAATAATTCTAATTGCACCAAAGCAATTAGCCTCTATTGCTGAGTCAATAAGCTCCAGCCCAGGACCAAGTGCCGGCTGGGGAGCTCTTTTGTTGTTCGCCACCCCTATAGCCGCCGTGGTAATATGCATCACTATCATTGGACTCCCTGTTGGACTAATCACTCTAGCTCTCTGGGGTATTTCAATTTACCTTGCTCAAATCCCCGTTGGATTATTCTTAGGACGATGGATTATTAGCCATTTCAGAGACGTAGAAGATAATAGAGGTATCATGATTGGAGCTCTAGCTACAGGCCTAATAATACTAAAACTTTTAAGCCTTATCCCTCATCTTGGATTTTTTATCGGACTGGCTGTAGTGCTATTTGGCTTGGGTTCTTTAATAGCCAATATCAGAAGACAAAAACCTGAAATAAACTAGCCAACTCGAAACCAATCAAGAGAAGATAAGTTCTATTAATATATAAGTCATACCTATGAAAACTCCACAGGATGAATAAATCTCTCAGGGGGAAGATATCAGGTATTTAGTAAAGAACAAGAGCTAGGTATCAATAGTCTAAATTTGATAGCAGCGCAAATTTCATGAAATTAACAAATACTGGTAACCAAGATAACGAGAACCAAACTGATTAAGTTACAATAGAACAAAACAAGGAGAAGAAATTATTCACAAAATGACTGGTTTCCATCTTATAGCAACTTGCCCTGACACATGCGCTCGCGTTGGTGAACTGTACACAGATCATGGATTAGTATCCACCCCAGTATTTATGCCCGTGGGCACTCAGGCAACAGTTAAAACCCTGACCCCCCAAGAACTACAAGATATAGAGATAAAGATGATACTAGCTAATGCCTATCATCTTTATCTTAGACCAGGGACAGAGCAAATTCAAAGAATGGGAGGATTACACCATTTCATGGGATGGAACGGAGCCACGCTTACTGACAGTGGTGGCTACCAGATATTCAGCTTGGCTCGTTTACGTAAGGTAAACGATGAAGGAGTAACTTTTCTATCCCATATTGATGGAAGTCAACACCTTATTACACCTGAATCAGCCATAACTATCCAGGAATCAATTGGTGCAGACGTGATTATGGTTCTAGATGAATGTCCCTCATTCAAGGATAGTTTTAAAAAAGTTGAGCAAGCTATGCACAGGACACATAGATGGGCAAACAGATGTCAACAAGCCCAGAGACGCAATGACCAGAAATTATTTGCTATTGTACAGGGTGGTACTTTTACCGAATTGCGCCAACAATCAGCAACTCATCTTGCTTCAATGGAGTTCGATGGATATGCCATTGGAGGGCTAAGTCTGGGCGAACCAAAGGCTATAACTCAAACGATAGTTAGCAAAACCACTGACCTGCTTCCTGAAAACAAACCAAGGTATCTGATGGGAGTAGGCTCTCCTGAAGATATAGTCCATGCAGTAGACATGGGAATAGACATGTTCGATAGTGTTCTGCCTACTAGAGTAGCTCGAAACGGCGCACTTTATACCTGGCAAGGAAGATTCAATATTCGAAAGTCATACTATAGCAAAATGGAAGACCCTTTTGACCCCAACTGCAACTGTTATACGTGCCGTAACTTCTCTGCAGCATATTTACATCATCTGTTCAGATGTAAAGAACTTCTGGCATACAGATTAGCGACTATCCATAATCTTACCTTCATGAACACTCTAATGAATAAGATAAAAGATAGTATTGTAAATACCACATTCAGTTCATTTAAGAAAGATTTTCTGGCCAATTATAAAGGAACCGATGAAAAGCTAAGAATGTCTCAAAAGGAAAAATGGTTAGCTTCACAAAATATTAGCGAGATGGGTAAATGATTGAAGAGTGGCTATTAAACTAACAAACAGTTGAGAAGGAATAAGTAATGTTATTCAACAATTTACTCTGGATTGTCTTCATCATCGTCGACTTAAGTCTTGCTCTAATTATCTATCGTTTCTTTGGGAAATTTGGGCTCTATGCCATCATTGTAGCCTCGGTCATTACCGCAAACATCCAAGTACTTAAGACAGTTCAACTATTCGGTTCTGTAGCAACACTGGGTAATGTTCTTTACGGTAGTATCTTCTTTACTACAGATGTATTAAGTGAGATCTATGGTAAAAAAGCAGCCAGGAGAGCCGTATGGCTTGGCTTTATCGGTATGATACTCATGACTGTTTGGATGCAAATCGGGTTGAAGTTCATTCCAGATATATCAGATTTTTCTCAAAGCTCTCTATCGATAATATTCGAACCTATGCCAAGAATTGCAGCAGGGAGTATGATTGCTTACATCATATCACAGCACCACGATATTTTCGCTTTTCATTTCTGGAAAAACAAAACAAAAGGTAGATTTCTCTGGCTAAGAAATTGTGCGTCCACTATGGTATCCCAAGCGATTGACAGCCTCATCTTCTGCTTTATCGCCTTATGGGGTCTATTTGATATTAACGTGTGGTTACAGATACTGGCAACGACTTACCTCTTGAAATGGTTCATCGCTGTTATGGATACTCCTTTTATCTACCTAGCTACCAGAATTAGCAAAACCGTAGTAGCCAGAGAGACACATATAACACTACTAGAGTGAAACTGAAATAACCGGGATAACAAGCCTTAAAGTTGTTATGTTGTGCTATAACAACAAATCATTAGTCAATTGTTTTATTCCAGAATTGGTTTGTTGTTTTAAATGAACACTGGCAACACGTCTCCCTGATGCACATAGTGCCTGAAAATCCCCCGTAGCTTGAGCATTTACTACTATTCCAAAAGTATACGGTTTGCCAGGAATAGGTAAATCCTTTTTATACTCCGTAGTAAGCTGTAAAAACAGGCCCTTGTCTGGGCCTCCTTTATGCAGTTGCCCTGTAGAGTGCAAGAATCGTGGGCCATAACCGAGTGTGGTAGCAATACAATATTGTTGTATTATCTTGCGTCTTAAACCTAAGAAAGCCTCATCGACTTCAGCCGTCTGGCGAATATAAGCCATAATAGCAAAATAACTGCCCTCTTCTACTTCAGCAAGTAACTCCGCTACAGAAGCAGCCGAACTCGTTTGTGGAAGGCGTCCTGTATTGCTATATTCTTCCAAAATATGCTCCGTCAACTCTTTACTTTTCTGTACATCGGGCTGGTTAAATGGATTTACATTAAGTATCGCCCCAACAATAGCAGTAGCAAATTCCCAACGGAAGAACTCTGCCCCAAAATCATATTTATCCCGCACCTTTAAGGTCACTATTGGTTGCCCTGAAGACTTTATCCGGTTAACAGCCTCCTCAACTATGAAATTATCATCATCCTCCATACGCAAGTGAATAAACAATCGGTCATCCCCGTAGTACTTCGGATTCACCAGTGGCTCTGAAACAACTGGTATTATTCCTTTGCCTTCCTTGCCTGTACTTTCGGCAATAAGTTGCTCTATCCATAGTCCAAATCCGCTGATACTCGGAGACGTGATAAGAGTCAATTTATCCCTTCCTCTTAAAGCCATGGTACCAATAACAGTTCCAAGCCAGACACCAGGATTTCTATTAGCTTGTATACCGGGTCTACATTCATACTGCATATTCTTCGCTCGATCGAGAAACGTCTCCATATCCACCCCGATCAACGCTGCAGGAACCAAACCATAATAAGACAGAACAGAATAACGTCCTCCCAGATCAGGGTTGTTCAGAAATGTATATAGAAACTGCTGTTCCTCGGCCATTAGTGCTAAAGGAGACCCCGGATCAGTTATTGCCACGAAATTCCGTCCTGCTTCATGTTGTCCACTAATAGAATTCAGCAGTCCCTTGAAATATTGATACAGTACTAGAGGTTCAGTAGTACTGCCCGACTTAGAGGAAACCAGAAATAAGGTATGTTCGAGATCTATTGTCTCTGCTACTGCAATCACTTCCGCTGGTACCGTGGAATCTAACACGATGAGCTTGAGATATTCCATAGAAGTACCGAATATCTGTCGCAACACTTCTGCTCCCAGACTACTGCCTCCCATGCCTAGTAGAACTACGGTATGGAAACCTCTACTACGAATATCTTGAACAAAAGAGTACAAAGAAGATATCTTCTCATACATATGTTCAGCGACTGTAAGCCAGCCTAAACGATTGACGATTCCATCTGGAGCAGATTTCCAGACAATAGGATCTTGCTGCCATATATGCCCAATCAGATTGCTTTTATCGAAGCTGGTTAGAACCGAATCCAGCTCAGCATTATCGAAACTAATACTGAACACTTCAATTAGCTTGCCTTGTGGTGAGCAACCCACTCTTCTCAGTTATTCCATCCAGTAATTTATCAAAGGAATCAATAAAAGCTTTAACACCTTTATCCAATAGCTTCCCAGTCACAGTTTCCATATTAATTCCAGCCCTATCAAGGTTTGCAAAGGTATGCCTAGCCTCAGCAAGATCCTCATCCAAAGTAGCTCTGACTTTCCCGTGCTCAAGGAAAGCAGTAATCACCCCAAGAGGCATAGTATTTATTGTATTCGGTCCGATAAGTGGCTCTACATATAATAGATCACTATAAGCAGGATTCTTAGTACTTGTACTTGCCCATAGAGGCTTCTGTACACGAGCGCCTTTTGCCTTCAACTTAGCAAACCGTTCACTACCAAAATTATCTTTGTATGATTGATTAAGCAATTTGGCAGTAGCAACCCCTGCCTTACCATACAGGGTCTCTAATTGTTCCTGCCCCTGTTGAATATGCTCATTCAATAAGGTATCCACCGCTGTATCGATTCGACTGATGAACAATGAGGCGACAGAAGCCACTCTAGTTATATCTACATTTTTCTGAACCAGTTCTTCCAGACCTGCTATATAGGCATCTACTGATTGTTGATAGCTATCAAGAGAGAACAATAGTGTGACATTGACACTAATGCCTTTACCAACAAGGCGACTAATTGCAGATATACCTTCAACTGTAGCTGGAACTTTAATCATTATATTGGGACGATTCAGTGCAGCAAATAATCTCAAACCCTCCTCAACTGTGCCATCCGAATCATAAGCCAACTTGGGATTAACCTCCAGGCTAACATAACCACGCTCTCCTCTAGATTTTTCATATACCGGGCGCAGTATATCAGCAGCAGCTCCAATATCTTGTATAACCAAGGCTTCATAAATTTCGACTTTATCCTTATTCTCCCTAGCTAATGTCAACAACGACTCGTCATAATCACTATTCCCTGTTATCGCTTTTTCAAAAATGGTAGGGTTTGAAGTCACACCACTAATACCCCATTCAATATATCTCCGAAACTCACCAGTATTAATTAAGCCTCGCTGAATATAATCAAGCCATATATCCTGCCCCAATCGCTGAGCTTCTTTAATAGAGTTCATCTAAGTACTCCTCCCTCCTCTTCACCATAAATTAAGGATAAAGCCAAATACCTGAATGAAAATCCTCCATTCACTTCACTTATCATTTTCGATGTAGAAGTCTCAAAACTTCATCTACCACCCTTTGAGCACTAAATCCATACTTCTCATAAACCACCTCCCCCTTGCCTGTGGCGCCAAAACAAGATACCCCAATAGCAGTTCCATCGAGACCAATATATCGTTCCCATCCAGTGGTTGCACCAGCTTCCACGGATATACGTGCTCGCATATCTGGAGGCAAGACTTCATTACGGTAACTTTCAGGCTGAGCATCAAACAAGTCCCATGATGGTAATGATACAACCCGAGCCATTATCCCTTTATCTTTCAATAAACGCCCACCCTCAAGGGCAATGTGCAACTCAGATCCAGTCCCTATAATAATAACATCAGGCTTTTTCGCTGCGTCCCAGATCACATATCCCCCTCGTCGTAGACCACTAGCAGAAGCCAATATTTTGCGATTTAATACAGGAAGGTCCTGACGGCTAAAGACTAAAGCAGTAGGACTTTTACTATTTTCCATCGCCACTTTCCATGCCTCAACCGTCTCTGTAGCATCTGCAGGACGAATAGTTATCAGATTTGGCATAGCTCTAAATCCCATGAGTTGTTCAACAGGTTCATGAGTAGGGCCATCCTCTCCAACAGCAATCGAGTCATGGCTAAAAATGAACACTACTTGGAGGCCCATAAGTGCCGCCATACGCACTGAGGGACGCATATAATCTGAGAAGGTGAAGAAAGTCGATGTAAAAGGTATCGCTCCTCCATGCAGAGCAATACCATTAGCTATAGCTCCCATTGCATGCTCTCTAATGCCAAAATGTATGTTACGACCCGTATAATCTTGAAAACTAAAATCCCCACAATCCTCTAATCTGGCATTTACTGAAGGAGCAAGGTCTGCAGAGCCTCCCATGAAGAAAGGAACTTTCTGTGCTATCTTGTTTATTACACGTCCTGAAGCTTTTCGCGTGGCAATAGGATTGTCATCAGCCTTAAACATTTCCTCCAATTCACTATCCCATCCCTGCGGTAACTCTTTACGGAGATCCTTCTCTAACTGCTCAGCCTCCAATGGATAAGCCTTTTGATATTCACTCAGTTTTTTCTTCCATTCTTGCTGCTGTTTATTCCCCCGTTCCACTGCCTGTCTACAATGAGCCAAAACCTCGGATGGAACTGTGAAAGCTTCTTCATATGTCCATCCAAGATTATCCTTGGTCAAACGTACCTCTTCTTCCCCCAACGGTGTCCCATGGGTTGAAGCACTGCCTTCTTTGTTGGGACTACCATAAGCAATGATAGTCTTACAGATTATCAGACTTGGATGACCATCATCTGCCTGTGCCATCCGAATAGCCTCATCCACAGCGGATAAGTCCATACCATCTATTGAAATAACCTGCCAACCATAAGCTTTAAACCGTTGACCAACATTTTCAGCAAATGCGATATCAGTATTCCCTTCAATAGAAATATCATTATCATCATAGAGACAAATAAGTTTACCCAGCCTAAGCGTCCCAGCCAGCGAGGCAGCTTCCGAAGTAATACCTTCCATCATACCGCCATCTGACTCAATTACATACGTAAAATGATTAAATATTTCATACCCAAGGCGGTTGTAACGAGCTGCTATCCACCTCTCAGCCACTGCCATACCTACAGCCATAGCAAACCCCTGCCCCAATGGCCCCGTGGTTGCTTCAACTCCTGGTGCAAGTTTATATTCAGGATGCCCTCCCGCCTTGCTTCCCCATTGTCGAAACTGCTTGATATCTTCCAGAGAGATATCATATCCCGTCAAATATAGTAAAGGGTACAACATGGCAGATAAGTGACCAACTGACAATACAAACCGATCACGATCAGGCCAATCAACATCATGAGGATTATGTTTAAGAAACCTGTCCCATAGCACATAAGCCATAGGCGATTGTCCTAATGGCGCTCCTGGATGGCCCGAGTTTGCCTTCTGCACTGCATCCACCGCCAGAAACCGAATAGTATTGATGCATTGATTATCAGTAGCTGTCATACTCATATTTCCCTCCTTTGTTCAAGTCTAACCAATATCAATCGATATGACATAAGGAGCCAAAATAAATATCCTGGCATAGCCTGATGGAAATATACTACGCCATAAAAAAATACTGCATTCCACAAAATAACATACCCAACTCTCACATAATAACATTTTAACCTTAAACATCTCTATAGCTTGATATAATAAATTACATTAAAATTATTTTTTAACCAGAAAAAACAAGGTGTCCTTTCACTAGTTTAACTATAATGCAAATACAGATTTAAAATTCTGATTACCATGAGCTATAATTTAATATGTTAAAAGCCCGTATAGGAAAATAGAGAAATGAAAGTAAGCGCAGTAGATGAATTAAGAATCCTAGATAAAGAAGCCATCAATACTTTCAGCATTCCTGCAGATACACTTATGGAAAACGCAGGGCTTTCAGTATACTTCACAATTCTAAAAGAATTTGGGGTCGAGGACAGAAAATTCTCCGTTTTTTGTGGAACAGGAAACAATGGGGGTGATGGATTAGTTGTCGCCAGAAAGCTTTATTCCGGTGGTGGGAAAGTAAGAGTTTTCCTATTAGGAAACGAATCCAAATTCAAAGAAGAGGCAAAAAAGAATCTTCAGATATTATTAAAAATGTCTATAGATATCTGCAAGATTGACTCAATTGAGGATGTTAAATCTGCAGTAGATGACTCAGACGCTATCATTGATGCTATTCTGGGCATAGGATTAACAAGAGATATAAGCGGCTTATGCAAAGATGTAATTCAGATGATAAACAATAGCCATAAGACAGTGTTTAGTGTTGATATTCCATCAGGAATAAGCGGTGATACCGGAGCAATGAAAGGCGCAGCGATAAATGCAGATTACACTATAACATTTGGGCTACCCAAAATAGGAAATATTCTCTATCCTGGATATGGACACTGTGGGAAACTATATGTATCACACATATCTTTCCCTCCAGTACTCTACAGCTCTGATTCTATTAAGGTAGAAATAAGCAATCCTACGGAACTTCCTGAAAGAAATAGAGCTGCTCATAAAGGAGACTTCGCTAAGGTACTGATTATTGCAGGAGCATCAGGGTATTATGGTGCACCATATTTCTCTGCTTTATCATTTCTTAAAGCCGGAGGTGGTTACTCACGACTGGCTACTCCCATATCCATCTCACCTTTCCTAGCAAGCAAAGGAAGCGAGATTGTCTTTATCCCTCAAACTGAAACAGCTTCGGGAAGTATTTCGCTGGAGAACAAAGATAGACTTCTTGAGATCACTAAGAATATGGACATGGTTATTATAGGACCAGGTCTTTCTCTTAATGAAGAAACACAACAACTGGTACGAGAGCTAACTCCTTTAATCAGTAAACCCCTACTTATTGATGGTGATGGGCTCACTGCTATCTCAAATGATATAGAGTTGATTAAAAACAGAAAAGCTGAAACCGTTCTCACCCCACACATGGGCGAGATGGCAAGAATCTCTAATATGAAAACAGAAGAAATAAATGAAAATAAAATAAATGTCTTACAGCAAATGGCTAGGGAACTCAACTCCATAATAGTACTAAAAGGAGCTCATTCACTCATCGGTTATCCTGATGAAACAGTGAATATAAATATGAGCGGAAACTCTGGCATGGCAACCGCTGGGAGTGGGGATGTCCTGACTGGAACCATTGCTGGAATTTTCAGTCTTGGATTATCTATAAAAAATGCCGTAAAAACGGGTGTTTTTATACATGGACTTTCCGGCGATTTCTCTGCAACTAATAAAGGAGAAGATGGTATAACAGCTCAGGATATAATGGACTATATCCCAATCAGTATAAAATCATATAGGGAAAACTACCTCAATATCTCAAAAAACTTCTACAACAGTATCTTTATGATATAGATTCTTAATTAAAAGGAGCTAATAAAAATACTCACGATGAGCAATAGCTTACTGTAATGGTAAAAGAATTAGATAGAGCTTATAAGAAGTTAAGAGATGAACTTGACAAGGTATCGAGGATGTAACAAGAATGAATAAATTAGAATGGTATAAACATCGTGGCTGCTATATCCAAATATCTATTGCTTCCTCCGCTATTGTATTTAACCTAACTGGAGATAAGAGATATCAGTACTGATAATGCACGATAACCAAAAAATAATATTATGAATGTTTTTGGACCAGTTCCATCGAGACGACTAGGGCGTAGCCTTGGAATAAATAACATCCCTCCAAAGATATGTTCATATGCCTGTGTTTATTGCCAGTTAGGAAGAACACTAAAAATGCAGCTTAACCGTATGGAATTTTATAAATTCAATGACATAATAAAAGAGGTATTGAACAAAGTAGCAGAAGCCAAAACGAAAAAGGAACCCATTGATTATTTAAGCTTCGTACCTGATGGAGAACCAACTTTGGATGCTAATTTAGGGAAAGAAATCGATATGCTCAAATTCTTGGGAATAAAAATCGCTGTAATTTCAAATGCATCGTTGATAGCTAATAGTTCTGTTAGAGATGACTTAGCAAAAGCCGATTGGGTTTCTCTTAAAGTTGATGCCGTGAGCGAAGAACATTGGCGCCAGATTGACAGACCACATGGGGCACTGAAACTAAAAGACATTCTAAAGGGCATAAGTACCTTTTCCAGCATGTTCAAGGGAACCCTGGTAACTGAAACAATGCTAATAAAAGATGTAAACGATAACCAGAATGAAATCAAAAAAATAGCTAGTTATCTAATGGACATAAACCCAAGCATCG
The DNA here is from genome assembly GCA_030589825.1 of Dehalococcoidia bacterium. Taxonomy (GTDB): domain Bacteria; phylum Chloroflexota; class Dehalococcoidia; order GIF9; family AB-539-J10; genus JAUUZT01. Next base: position 12,204 of record JAUUZT010000001.1, on the reverse strand, counting down.
CTTATATAGCAATACCCACCAGACCTCCAGCAGAAAAATGGGTTAAACCAGCTCGTGAATATAGTATAAACAATGCTTATCAAATGTTTACTGAAAAGCTAGACAACGTAGAATATCTACTAGGCTACGAAGGAAATGCCTTCGCCTTTACCAATAACGCCGAAGACGATTTACTTAGCATAACCTCAGTTCATCCCATGAGAGAGGATGCTATAAACGAGTTTCTATTGAAATCTAACACTGACGCTTATCTTATTAAAAGACTAATCATCGAAGGTAAATTAGTAGAGACTGAATACAATGGCAAAAAATTCTATACAAGAAAACTATCAATGCGAAACTAATGCTGCATTCAGCCATTCCCAATGCACTTTCTTGCTGAATAAGTATATGTTTCAACATCCAATAGATCAGATTTTACCACTTTATACTAAATTATGGCTCATCCCATCTGCTTAAAATCACAATTTCCATATTATCCACTCTGATATAATATATTCATGAAATCTGGACTGGTTTATGATCCTATTTATTTGGAGCATAACACAGGAGAACATCCAGAAAATGCTAGTAGACTCATCTCTATAATGTCCCATCTGAAACAAACAAGCATTGAAGAGGCTGTCACCTCAATTCAGCCACGTATCGCCTCAGAGAAAGAAATAGAGATGGTACATAGTCAAAGATATATCGCCAAGCTAAAAAATACCGTAGAAAATGGCGGAGGCTGGTTGGACCCGGATACTTTTGTCTGCCCAAAGTCATATGAAGCAGCTCTCTATGCTGCAGGGGGATTAATAACCGCACTAAAAGCAGTGTGGAATAATGAAGTAAACAATGCCTTCGCTATGGTTAGACCTCCGGGCCATCACGCAGTTAATAAACATTCAATGGGATTTTGTTTGTTTAACAACATAGCCATTGCTGCAAAATTTGCACTTGCTAACCTGGATATTGACCGTATCCTCATTGTTGATTTTGATGTCCATCATGGAAATGGTACCCAAGATACTTTTTACGACGATCCCAGAGTTCTCTACTTTTCGACACATCAATATCCCTTCTTCCCTGGCTCAGGAAGCATCAACGAAATAGGAGAAGAAAGGGGAAAAGGGTTCACAGTAAATTTTCCGATGAGGGCTAGGTGGGGAGATCAAGAATACTTCAGGATTTACAATGAAATTCTAGTCCCAGTAGCAAGAAGATTCCAACCACAGGTTATTCTAGTCTCCGCAGGATTTGATGCTCATTGGGCAGACAACCTAGCCATGATGCAATCAAGTATAACCGGGTTCGCTCATATAACAACTATACTTAAAGACTTGGCAACAGAACTGTGTAATGGTCGGCTTATCTTTACTCTAGAAGGTGGTTACAATTTGCAAGTAATTGCTTTTTCGGTGGAGTCTACTTTCAACATCCTCCTAGGTAACCCCAAAATAAATGACCCCTTAGGTAAAGCACCATCAGAATACCACGATGGATTTGAAGAGACTCTTATAGATGTAAAGAACATTCATAACCTTGAAAAATAATATAGCTACAACTGCAATGTCTTTCAACTACTCTTAGTAGTATTCCTATAATTATTATGCTGGTTTTTTAGCAAAGGACAGACCTGAAAACATCTTTCGCCATTCCCTTTTCTCCCAGACTACCAACAGTGGTCCCGCTATTAACATCGAACTATATGTACCAGCAATCAGTCCTATAAGTAATACCAGCATAAAACTATGAATCGTTGCCCCACCAAAAAGAAGGAGAGCCAAGATAACGCAAATAGTAGTTAAAGAAGTATTCAGAGAGCGCCCTAAAGTTTCCAAAAGGCTGGAGTTAACTATTACTGAAATATCAGTATTGATACCCTTAATAATATTTTCCCTTATACGGTCAAAAACGACAACCGTATTGTTAATACTATAACCAACTACTGTCAGCACCCCAGTTAAGAACATGGCATCAATTTCTATATTCACTACCTTACCCAAGATCGAGAAAATTCCTACTACGATAAGCACATTATGAATCAAGGCAATTATGGCACATGCCCCCCATCGGAAAGGACTCGGCATTCTGCGGAAAGCCCAAGCAATATATAATAACATAGCTATAGCAGCAATCATCACCGCAATGCCGGCATTTCTTGCCGTCTCGGTCGCGATAGATGGAGAAATCGTATTATAGTCACGTACTACAACTTCAGTTTTTAGTGTTTCTGACAACCTCGTGGATAACTCTTCCCTCTCAGCAGGGGTTATCTCTTTCATACGTATGAGGAAATCCTGGTCGCTGCTTTGAATTATGGCCTCTGGGTGTCCAAACGTTGTTATTTCCTGTCGTAGTTCCTCCTGCTGAACCTGTGGATTGAAACGAAGGGTCATAGAAGTGCCACCAGTAAAGTCAATCCCTGGCTGCAACCCAAAAACAGCTAACGAGACAACTGATAATCCCATCGCTATAGTAGATATCAGAAAAAACCATTGCTTTTTCCCCATAAAGTCGATCATTTTTCAACTCCGTAAGCTTTTAAATCTGTAATTATCTGGCTTCTGACAATGAAGCGAAGAAAGGTTCGAGTAATAACGATGGCAGTAAACATACTCAGTGCTACACCAATAAATAGAGTCAGTGCAAAACCCCTGACCATAAAAGCACCAAAGGTACCACCCAACCAGAAAAGGACAATGCAGGCAATGAAAGTGGTAATATTACTATCTCGAATAGCTGTCCACGCCCGGTTAAACCCAGCTTCTACAGCCATCTTCAAGTCGCGCCCAGCACGTAACTCTTCTTTCATCCTCTCAAAGATGAGTACATTAGCATCTACTGCCATACCTAAAGATAAGATAGCAGCAGCAATTCCTGGTAAGGTTAATGTCAGATTCACAGAAAATATCTTAAAGATGGCTACTAATAGTGTTCCGTAAATAACAAGGCTCAAGCAAGCTATCAAACCAGGGAGACGATAGTAAAAAATCATAAACAGCAGTAGCAGTATCAAACCAATCTTAGCCGCCAATATGCTTTTACTTACAGAATCAGCTCCCAATGAGGCGTCCACATCCCTCTGGTCAATAAGATCTAACGGAAGATCCAGAGCACCAGAATTGAGCTTTATCGTCAGGCTTTTAGCCTCTTCAATAGTAAAGTTTCCCTCAATACGTCCGGGGGTACCTGATGTTATCACACTCCGTACTACTGGCATTGAGATAATATCCTTATCAATGACAATGGCCAGTGGTCTATTCAGATTAGCCCCAGTTATTTTCTCAAAAAGGTATGCCCCCTCGCTGTTCCATTCAATAACAACAACAGGTCCTTGATAAGGGTCGATATCCTGATATGCCCGCTTTAAATATTCTCCAGTAAGAGCTTTTACGGTACCATCCTTTCCTTCCGCTTTCGCTGGTTCGTCACTAAACACCCAGTATCCTTCTTCATCAAGTACAGGTTCATTATTTTCATCCAGTTCCTGTTCTACAAAGTAAAGCTGTCCGGTTTCACCTATGAGCTCAATCGCTCTGTTTATATCTTTCTCTCCTGGTAACTGAACCAGTATCCGATCAACTCCCATCCTCTGAATTACCGGTTCAGTCGCCCCGTATTCATTAACTCTTCGTTGGATTTTCTCAATCACTGCTGATAAGGCAACTTCATCACTAACATCAGGGTCTTTCTTTGACAAATCAGCCCGATAGAGTAACTGGCTGCCGCCACGGAGATCAAGGCCCAATGTTAACCCATCAGAACCAAGTAACTTTTCATTAAAAGGGACTATTTGCCACAACGCCAAGCCAAACAATACAACAATTAATATAAGCAGGATACGATTCTTTTTCAAATTACTATCTTGCGCCACAGCGTTGTTTACTTAATTCCTTTTCCGCCAACGCTAAGGCTTCCTCTCTGTTATTTATGTCACCGCTGGCCTGCGCCTCACCTAGCATCTTTAACAACTCTCCAAGTAATGGACCAGAGGGCAGGCCAAGTTTCTCCATTAAGTCATATCCATTCACAATCTTAATCGGCGAAATCTTAGCTTGTTGTTCTTTATGCTCTTCAAGAATGTAAGATATCAACCGGCAATGTTGTTTCCATCCTTCCATAGTTACAAGAGGTCCAAGGCAAGCCAGAAAATCAGCCAATGCTAATAATAGAACATCAATAGCCGAATCTCCTCTATCACGAAAATAGCGATAGACTGCCTTACTGGAGGGCAATCCCTCTGTTGCCATCTGAACAGGATGAAGATGATGCATCACCATATCTTCTACAAGCCTTGTTTCACGCCCACTGAAGCGTAATCTTTCCATGATGTTTGTTACAAGCTCCGCACCCTGTTTTGCATGCCCTATAAAACGTGCCCGTCCATTGTCATCCAGAACTTTTGTTCTTGGTTTAGCCACATCATGAAGTAAGGCTGCTAGCTTAAGGAGAACTCTATGATTACTACCCTTAGAAACCCCAAGAGATAGATGTTCCTCAATTTCTTCTGACCAGATAGCTGTAGTCAACATCTCTCCATTACTATACTCCCAATCGCTTTCGTGCATAATGAACTCAAGCGTTGCCACTGTCTGAAGAGAATGTTCAAATATATCCCAAAAATGTACAGTCGGCTGCCCTACTTCCTTACCATCCATCATCTCAGGTAGCATAACTGTTAATAATCCCAAATTATCCAAACGACGGAGATTATGAACGGCTCCAGGTAAATGAAGCAAGCGAATTAATTCTTCCCTAATCCGCTCACCAGCAACTTTGCTGAGGAATTGTGAATACTCTCGAATAAGTATTTCAGTATGTTGTTCGATTTCAAAATCAAGCTCAGCAGCCAGACGCACTGCCTTTAATAACCTGACAGCATCATTTTCAAATGTCCCATCACTCACTGCACGCAGCACTTTATTTTTTATGTCTTCTCTGCCAGAAAAAGGGTCAATAACCTTCAATGGAGATTCTGCACTTAACCCAACGAGGTCAACAGCCATTGCATCAATGGTGAAGTCCCGACGGGCAAGATCTGTTTCAATATCACCTGAAAAAGAGGAAAAATCCATATGCCATTGTCCATCTTCCTCGATTACCACAACTCTAGCTATTTTGTTCGCCCTGTCAAGTACTACAAACTTTCCTTTAAACTCTTCAGCAATAGCTTCAGCTATAGTCAGGGCATTTCCATCAACCGCTATGTCGATATCGTTCGTCTGCCTCTCCAGAAACATGTCCCGAACAAACCCACCAACAATATAGCCACGATGCCCTTGAAGCTCTAGTAGATGGCATATCCTATCGCGGTAGAAAAAAATACGGTCTTGAATAGTAGAAAACATATGACTAGTAATTGTACCCTGCAACGCAGCTATTGTAAAGAATATCGACATTACTCCGTCAATCGGGAAGCCCGAAGTTATGCAATTGACTAAACCTTTCTGCCAAATTCCTTCTCAAATTGAAGCAAGCTCATATGTATCACCGTTGGCCTTCCATGAGGGCAACTACGCGGCTGTTTGCTTTGCTCCAACTGGCTTATCAATTCTCTCATTTCCTCATTACTAAGTTGTTGACCTGCTACTATTGCGCCGTGACATGACAGCGACTTGGCAATCTTTTCCTCCCATGGAACAGAATCATCTCTGCGAGATAAAGCATCAAACAAATCTGTAAGAACTTCACGTATGTTCTCATTCGCAATTAGCACAGGCATAGCACGTAATATATAGTTCCTATCACCAAAAGATTCAACATGAAATCCAAACCGTAACAAATTTTCTTCATTACCTCTCCAGATTTCATCTTCTTTAGGACTTAGTTCAATAGTAAAAGGTTGAAGCAATCCCTGTACTTCAACCTTCTGTTTTGCCCATTGCTCTAAAATCCTATCAAACCGTACCCTTTCATGAGCAGCATGCTGATCAATAATATATAATCCATCCGGGCCCTCAGCAATTACATACATATTGGCCAACTGCCCCAATACCCGTAATGCCGGTAAAGTAGCAGGACTGGTATTATTTATAGAGGAGAAACCATTCAATACTGGCTCGCTCTCCCTGATACTTAGAGAGCGCTGCTGTGACCATGAACTATCTGAAGGGAATTGGATATTAGTCCTTGCTATAGATATGCTCCGTAATACTTCCTCCACTGCTTTCTTGACACTGATGAAGACTGTTCGTTCATCATGAAATTTTACCTGCGCTTTGGTTGGATGAACATTAACATCAATCCCATCAGGTAACAACGATAGTTTCATTACTACTAGAGGGTGTCTCCCTCCCATAAGTAAGCCATGGTATGCTTGCTCAACTGCCTTCACTAATAACGGACTACGCACCCATCGCCTATTAATAAAGAAGCTAAGGTAATTGTAATCAGAACGAGTTAAAGAAGGAGGGCTTAACAAGCCTTCAATCCTAATATCCAGATTATCCTTAGAAAACGCCTTCATCTCTTGAGCCATTTTAAAACCATAGATCTGACTCACTACTCCTCGGAGATCTCCATCACCTATAGTTTGTATACTTTGATGATTATCCAGTAGTAAACTGAACTTAACCTCAGGAAACGCCATGGCATACTGCCCCACTATATGAGCTATGTGACTATTCTCTGTATTTATTGATTTCAGGAACTTTAGCCTGGCAGGAAAATAACGAAATAAGCGGCGCACAATTACAGTAGTCCCAGAAGGTCTAGAAATATCCTCTCTACGAAGTTCCTCGTTCTCTAGCAGATGTAAATAGCTACCGACATTATTCAAGGAATTTTTAGTTGAGAGTTCTATTTCCGCAACAGCAGCAATACTTGGTAGAGCCTCACCCCTAAATCCCAGACTTGTAATCTTCTCCAAATCAACCAAATTAGCAATCTTGCTGGTGGCATAACGACAAAAAGCAAGTTCCACTTCGGTTGAAGGGATACCTGATCCATTATCAACTACTTTAATTGACCTGACGCCACCACCTTGAATTTCTATAGAGATCTGACTGGCTGCAGCATCTAAGGAGTTTTCTATCAACTCCTTAACCACTGAAGCCGGCCTTTCAATCACCTCTCCAGCAGCAATCTTCGACGCCATATTTGGCGCCAATATTTTAATAGACATAAGTTCCAGTATTACACGCTTTCGTGTAATATGTCAATAGTTTATATAGAAGAATATGGGTCTTTTTCAATTTTCTCTAATGGTGCCAAACTAAGCATTAGCTTCTTAGCTCCTACCTGTTCAAAAGCCACAGTCACCACTTTATCCCCCCTGTCATTAATACAATCTTTCACCACTCCATCACCAAATTTGCTGTGGTAAACCCAATCACCAACTTTCAATTCTATAAGATCATTAGGATATAACTCTGGTGAAGTATGCATATCTATTACAGGCCCAATGCTCTCCCTTTTCCATAATCCTATAGTAGTTGTCAGGCGTGGCGATATATCACGGAGAAAGCGCGAGGCACGATTTGCTGAGCCTTTGCCAAATAGCGTACGCCGATGAGTACGCAGTAGATAAAGCCGTTCCTTAGCCCTAGTTATACCAACATAACAAAGACGTCGCTCTTCTTCCATTTCTCCAGGATCATCAAGAGATCTGCTATGAGGTAAAATTCCTTCTTCCAAACCAACAATAAAAACGACAGGAAACTCCAATCCTTTGGCCTGATGTAGAGTCACCAGAGTTACTGCTCCAGTACTCTCAGTCAAACCATCAGCATCAGCTACCAGACTAACTTTTTCCAAAAAGGCAACTAAGGATTCTGTAGAATTATTGGAATCATATTCAGTAGCAACACTCCGTAGTTCCATGACATTTTCCCATCGCTCATCACCATCCCCAACACGATCCAGGTATTCTTTATAAGCAGTACACAACAGTATCTCATCCAGTAGTTTAACCAATCCCCTCGTTTGTCTTACCTCAATGAACTTATCAATCATGGTAATAAAACCAACTAGAGTCGACGTAATACGTGAAGAAAGGAATCCTCCTCTGGCAACCTCTTTTAATACAGTATAAAGAGAATCTTGTCGAGAGCCTGCCAAACTATATAGTTGGCTCAGAGTACGTTGCCCAATGCCCCGTCCTGGAATGTTAATTATTCGAGCCATACTAACATCGTCACTGGGATTCTGTATGACTCGAAGATAAGAGATAACATCTTTCACTTCCCGCCTATGATAAAAACCAGTACTATTAACAAGCATATAAGGCATTCCGTAACGTATAAAGGCTTCCTCCAAAACTCGTGATTGGGCATTTACACGATACATTACAGCACAGTCCTTGTATGCTATACGCCCCTGACTCACCAACTCATCAATGTTGTTAACTACTGCTTGCGCTTCTTCCCCTTCACTATAACTTTCTATAATGGTCACAGGAGAGCCTGTCTCGTTCTCCGTCCATAGTTCCTTAGGTTTTCGCTGAACATTCGCTGTAATAACATCCGTTGCTACATTTAAAATAGTCTTAGTAGAACGATAGTTCTGTTCCAGAAACAATACTTTAGCTTCGGGATAATCCTTCTCGAAATCTAAAATATTACGAAGGTCTGCAGATCTCCAAGAGTAAATTGATTGGTCAGGGTCACCAACAACGCAGACATTATGATATTTACCTGACAATTGCTTAACAAGCATGTATTGAACAGCGTTCGTATCCTGAAATTCATCAACTAAGATATGAACGTAACGCGACTGATAGGTAGCTAGTATATCAGGATGAGCTTTAAATAAACTTACTACCTTCATTAGTAAGTCATCAAAATCCACAGCAGAACTTCGATCAAGCAATTGCTGGTACCTCTGGTAGACTCTATAAACAATCTCATCAAAATAACTATTAATCCGCTCCGAATATTCTTTGGGACCTATAAGACTACTTTTTGCGGAACTTATAGCAGATAGCAGAGCTCGCGGTGCGTACTGTTTGGGATCCAATTTTTCTGCTTCAAGACTTTGCTTGATTACTTTTATTTGATCATCCTCGTCATAGATAACAAAACTGGAGTTAAGCCCAATGATTCTACCTTCCCGACGCAGAATTTGCGCACAAATAGAATGAAATGTGCCTATAGCTAAGGATTCTATCTGCTGACCTATTAACTCATTCAACCGTCCTTTCATCTCTCGAGCGGCTCGGTTAGTGAAAGTAACAGCCATGATATGGAATGGTTTAACACCGCAAACTTTGACCAGATAGGCAATCCTATGAGTAATTACTCTAGTCTTGCCACTACCAGGCCCAGCCAGAATAAGCACAGGGCCATCTACAGCTTCCACTGCCTGCCTCTGAGCATGATTAAGAGAAGTAAGAAAATCCATAAGAATGAATAATCATTATAACACCAGTAAAAAGAACGGTTCAAAAGCCGACGCACCTTATTTTTAATCAGGGACTGGAGAGGTTCCCAAGTTTTTGGTAGAATAGTATCATTAAGTTATGTCTATAGAATCTACAGGTGATAAGCTATCTGTAATAGCTATTGCTAGACAGATAGAGGCACAGATAATAAAAGGGCGACTGGAAAGTGAAGGTATTCCAGTTCTTTTAAGTTATGAAAGTGCAGGTTTAGTTTATGGCCTTACTATTGATGGGTTGGGGGAAGTAAAAGTAATGGTACCAGAGCATTTGGCTAAAGAGGCCAAATCGCTTCTAGATACCAAGCAAGACTGAAATTGCTAATATTAATCACCTTTTTTTGTAGTGTCTCTATGATAAGTTTATCAATAAATAGATTCCAATTGGGCAGATATTCGTGGTGAGTTTAAATGAGTACAAGATTAGAGCAGGTTGCACAACAGAAATTAGATAGCCTGAACAGGATCAGAACAAGTGGCATAGACCCATACCCTGGCTCTTACCATCCAAGCCATAGCACTGAGGAAGCGATGACGCTATTCATACAAGCAAAGACTGAATCACAGGTATCTCTTGCTGGTCGTATTATAGCCAAGCGCTCTATGGGCAAAATGACATTTTTAGATATCCGTGATGGTTCAGGTAAAATGCAGCTATGCTTCCGTCAAGGCTCTCTGGAAAAAGAAAGATACGATTTTCTTAACGAATTGGATATAGGCGACTTCATAGGAGCTGAAGGCATCCTTTTCCGCACAAAGAGAGGAGAGATTACCCTTCAAGTATCCAATTTCAATATTTTATGCAAGTCACTTCGCCCTCTACCTGAGAAATGGCATGGCTTGGTAAATGTCGAAAAACGTTACCGACAACGTTATCTTGATCTCATATCCAACAAAAACGTTAGAACCATTTTTATCATCCGCAGCCAAATCATAACTATGATAAGAACTTTTTTAAACGACAGGGGTTTCATGGAAGTAGAAACACCTATGCTTCAGGCACAAGCAGGTGGGGCATTAGCATGTCCTTTTATCACACATCATAATACATTGAATAATGACCTCTACCTACGCATCGCATTGGAGCTTTATCTTAAGAGATTGCTGATTGGAGGATTTGACAGAGTTTATGAAATTGGACGTGTCTTTCGCAATGAGGGCATCTCTGTTAAACACAATCCTGAATTTACACTTATGGAGTGTTACCAAGCGTATGCTGACTATAATGATATGATGCAATTAGTCGAGGATATGTTTTCTCAACTTGCCACTAAAATCCTGGGCACCTCTAAGATAAGCATAGGTGATAAAACCATCGAACTTTCTTCCCCTTGGCAGAGAATAACTTTACGAGATGCTATCAAAGAACATTGCAACCTCGATTTTGAGGACTATCCAGATACAGCTTCTCTACGCTTACGTATGGAACAAATGGGGCTTGAGGTCGACCCAAACAAAGGAAGAGGAAGACTCATTGACGAACTGGTTTCTTCCTTCGTGGAGCCGCATCTCATAGAGGCTACTTTCCTCTTGGATTATCCTGTTGATATGTCTCCTTTAGCTAAAAAGAAACATGGCTCTAATAATTTGGTAGAACGGTTTGAGGGGTTCATCAATGGAATGGAGATTGCTAATGCTTTCACTGAATTAAACGACCCTATTGATCAAAGACAACGTTTTGAAAAGCAAGCAGAGGAACAAGATTTAGAAGGAGAAACGGAAGTTTCTGATGAAGATTTTCTCAGTGCCCTGGAATATGGCATGCCTCCTACCGGGGGATTGGGAATAGGTATTGACCGTTTAATAATGCTGTTAACCGGCCAAAACTCTATACGTGAGGTTATACTATTTCCGCAACTAAAAACAAAAGCAACTTCTTCTTCCAAACAAAGTGAAATAGAAGATGATTGATATTAAACTTATCCGCGAGAGCCCTGAATTTGTACGCCAATCTCTGGAAAAGAGGAATAAAAGTTTCCCTCTGGACTCTATCGTTAAAATAGATAAAGATTATCGTAATTTTCTGCAACAGGTTGAATTACTTCGAGCTAAACACAACCATACAAGCAAGGAACTGGGAAAAACACAAAAGAGACCCCCTGAACTCATTTCTCAGATGCGCGATTTGGGAGAGCAAATAGCTTCTTTACAACAACAGGCAACCAATGCAAAAAATACACTGGTCCCTCTTCTTCTCGAGCTGCCAAATATTCCCGACCCCAGTGTTCCTCTGGGAAAAGATGCAAATGATAATATACTTACTCGTACTTGGGGGACGCCCAGACACTTCTCCTTTAAACCTTTAGCTCATTGGGACCTCGGTACAAATTTGAATATAATTGATTTCGCCAGGGGGGTGAAACTTTCTGGGACTCGATTCTATATTCTTAAAGGTTGGGGAGCACATCTTCAGCGAGCTTTAATTTCTTTCATGCTTGACTTACATGTAAATGAACACAGCTATTACGAAATCTATCCTCCATTTATGGTCAAGAAGGAATGTATGCTAGGTTCAGGAAATCTGCCTGTCTTTAGTGATAACTTATACCATGATATTGAAGAGGATTTTTGGTTTATACCAACTGCAGAAGTTCCTTTAACCAATCTACACCGTGATGAAATATTGGAAGCCCAAGAATTACCTCTCCGCTATGTAGCTCATACCGCTTGCTTCCGCAGAGAGAAGATGGCTGCTGGCAAAGACTCTAGAGGAATTAAAAGAGGTCACCAATTTGATAAAGTAGAGCTTTATAAAGTCACTGAGCCAGAAAAATCAGACGACGAATTAGAAAGTCTGCTGGATGATGCCAAGGATGTGTGCCGCAAATTGGAGCTTCCATACAG